>DASXIH010000258.1:0-2571 GCA_036498125.1 Thermoanaerobaculia bacterium | reverse complement strand
CGTTCTCCGCATCCGCGGCAGTTTATGCCGAGCGAAGCGAGGCATCTGTGGAGCGAGATGCGCTGGTCTGGCGGCTTGCTCCGAAGATGCCTCGCTACGCTCGGCATAAATTGCAGGCGAGATCACTCATTCCGTTCTCCGCATCCGCTCGAGGGTGCGCCCGTAGCGATCGTAAAGCCGGAAGATCGTCTCGGCGAGCGCGCTTGCATCGTGTCGCACGTAGTTCCCTTCTGCAATGATGTCGCCGAAGAACGGAGTCACGCCGAGCTCCCGGATCGCGCCGAGGTCGAACGGCACCGGATCCTGATGCTGTTTCGCATAGGTCTGCAGGATCGCCTCGGACGGTCGCCGGCCGTTGATCACCATGACGTCGACGACGAGACCCGCGTGCTCGACGATTGCGCTCAGGTGGTCCTCCGCCGAGTAGCCGTCGGTCTCGCCCGGCTGCGTCATGACGTTACAGACGTAAACGCGGAGCGCCCGCGCGTGCCGCAGCGTCTCGGCGAGCGGTTTGAGCACGAGGTTCGGCAGCACCGAGGTGTAGAGCGAACCGGGACCGATGAGAATGAGATCGGCTGAGCGGAGCGCTTCGATCGCCGCATCGAGCGGCTCGGCGTCGGCCGGGTCGATCGCAAGGTTCACGATGCGCGCATGGCGCGGCTCTGTGCTCGTCTCCTCGCCGAGGTGCGAGCCGCTGATCGCGACCTCACCGACCAGCTGAGTGCCGTCCGCGAGAGTGGCGCGGAGCCGGACGTCCCGCAGAGTCGACGGGAAAATCTCGCCGCGGATGTTGAGAACCTCGGACGCGGCGAGCACGGCGTCCTCGAACGACCCTGTGATGTCGCTGAGCGCCTTGAGCAGCAGGTTCCCGAGGGAGTGGCCTTTGAACGCGGACTCGTCCTCGAACCGGTAGTTGAAGACCTTCGAGAGGAGATCTTCCTCCTCGGCCAAGGCGGTGATGCAGTTGCGGATATCGCCGGGAGGGAGGATGCCGAACTCCCGTCGCAGCACCCCCGAGGAGCCGCCTTCGTCCGTGACCGTGACGATCGCGGAGAGGCGTTGAATCGACCACGTGCCGGGGCTGCCGACGTACTTTTTCAGGCCGCGGAGCAGCGTCGAAAGCCCGGTTCCGCCACCGATCGCGACGATGTCGAGGCCGTGCTTCATCGACGGAGGAGCATAGCGGCAGAGGGGCATAGCCGCATAGTGAGACCCCAGGTTCTCCCTGCTATGCCGCTATGAAGCTGGGTTACTTCTTCTTCAATTCGGTCAGGACCAGCTTGGCGACCGCTTTGAGCGTGTCGAAGACGCCGGTGCCGTTCATGGCGACCGCTTCGAACGTCGGCTCGCCTTTGAAATTGAGCTGCCGGTACATCTCGCCGGGATCGACCGCGGTCAGGAGGTCGCGCTTGTTGAGCTGCAGGACGTACGGGATCGCCTTGAGGTCGTAGCCCTGTTCTTTGAGGTTCTTGTCGAGGTTCGCCATCGACTCGATGTTGGCCTCCATGCGCGGCTCCTGCGAGTCGGCGACGAAAACGACGCCGTCGACGCCCTTCAGGATCAGCTTACGGGAGGCGTCGTAGAACACCTGGCCGGGGACCGTGTAGAGGTGAAAGCGCGTCTTGAAACCGCGGACGGTGCCGAGGTCGAGCGGGAGGAAGTCGAAGAACAGCGTCCGATCCGTCTCGGTGGCGAGCGAGATCAGCTTCCCCTTCGCCTGAGGATTCGTCTTGTCGTAGATCCACTGCAGGTTTGTCGTCTTCCCGCACAGACCGGGGCCGTAGTAGACGATCTTGCAGTTGATCTCCCGAGCGGCGTAGTTGATGAACGTCATCGCTATTCGCTGAACAGGCTGTCGATGTCCTCGTCGGTGATCTCAGCGAACGGCGAGTCGAAGCGACTCGCGAGATTGCCGCGGTCCGCCTCTGATTTCTTGAGCAGTTGCTCGAATGTTCGCTCGAGCTCCTGCGACGCTTTCTTCACGCGCAGCCGCACCAGGCCGAGGGACGAGCGCTCGTCGAAGATCACGACCAGGATGACGCGCTGGGCGACCAGGGAGATGTGGATGTTGTCCCGCTCCCCCTCGTGGAAGAGGATCGAGAATTCTTTTTCGCCGATGAGCTTCGCCAGGCCGTCCGTTGCGGCCACGTTGCCGGCCGTCAGCGAGGCGAGCGACGTCGCGTCGACGCCACGCATGTCGCCCTCGACCGCGATCTGCTGGCCGTTCTTGTCGACGAGGAAGACGATTTTCGCGTTGGAGTCGACCTGCAGACGGCGGAGAGTGTCCTTGATCTGCTGGTACTCCTCCTCGTACATGACGAGATCAGGAGAGGCCATTTATCTTTCCCAGTTTTCCCGTGGACGGGAAGGCAATGTATAGCACATATCAGATCTCTCGCCGCCCTTCGAGTGCTTTCGCCATCGTGACCTGATCGGCGTACTCCAGATCGCCGCCGACCGGCAGTCCGAACGCGAGCCGCGTCGTGCGCACGCCGAGCGGATGCAGCTGCTGCGCGAGATACGCCGCCGTCGCTTCGCCTTCGACGTTGGGATTCGTGGCGATGATCACTT
>DASXIH010000257.1:0-5507 GCA_036498125.1 Thermoanaerobaculia bacterium | reverse complement strand
GTCCCGTTCTAAGTCACAAAGCACATCGAACCCGGAGGTCAACCCTTCACCTGCGCGCGGCCGATCCACGCCGGGGACCTAACATCTACAGTGCGAGGTTCCCGGATTTCAGCGAGTCCGCGGCGAGCGCCACCTGGTTCTTCCCGTTCTTCTTCGCAAAATAGAGCGCCTCGTCGGCGCGTGCGATGAGATCGGCGGAATTCACGCCGTCGCGAGGGTAGACCGCGACGCCGATCGAGACGGTGATCTGGAGCGTCTTGCCGATCACCGGCATGTGGAAGTCGCGGCGCTCGATGATCTCGCGGAACCGGTTCGTCGCCTCGCGCGCCGCGTGCAGCGGCGTCTCCGGGAAGATGATCGCGAACTCCTCGCCGCCGTAGCGCGCCACGATGTCGCTGTCGCGCGCGTTGCGCATCAGCTCCTCGACCAGCCCCTTCAGGATCTCGTCGCCAACCGGGTGGCCGAACGTGTCGTTGATCCGCTTGAAGTTGTCGATGTCGAGGATGGCGAGCGAGAACTCGCGGCCGTTGCGCGAGTGGCGGTGGATCTCCTTGCCGAGGGCTTCCTGGAAGTAGCGGTGGTTGAAGGCGGGCGTGAGCGCGTCGATGTGCGTGAGGCGCTTGATCTCCTCGACGTAGCGCGACGACTGCAGCGCCGTCACCGCCTGCGCCGCGAAGATCTCGAGCGTCTGCACCTTCTCGATCGACGGCACGTGCTTGTCGTTCGGATCGCGCACGGAGAGGTAGCCGAGGATCTGCTCGCCCGCTGACAGAGGGACGATCAGCATGTCGTTCTCGTGCCAGTCGTCCGACTTCGCCGCGCGCTCTTCCGCGATGACGAAGTCATGCTCCGCCTGCCGCAGCGCGGTGTGCGAGATGTAGTACGAGTTGGAGACGCGGAAGTCGGGGTGGAAGAACTCGTTGATCTCGCCGGACGGGATGCGCTTCTTCTTCATCTCGTCCCAGACGTCGTCGAGGCCGGCGTGTGCGCGGCGGACGTAGTCGCCGCGCTTCGGATCGTGGAGGCCGAAGACGACGACTTCGAATCCGAGGGCGGTGCGGATCGCGTGGGCGATGCGGGTGAGCGCGCCGTCGATGTCGAACGCGCCGATGAGCGAGGTCGCAACTTCGAGAATCGTCGACGTCGTGGCCGCCTGCGTCTCGAGCTGCGTCGTCTTCTCGCGCATCTCGCGCCGCAGCAGTTGGTCCTGCAGCGAGAGCGCGGTCTGGTTGACGAGCAGCGTGAGGAGGTTCAGCGACCCCGCCTTCAGGATCGACAGGTCCTCCGCCTCAAAGATGAGGATCCCGTAGATGACCTCGGGCGTCTGAATTCCGATGAGCACCTGTAGCGCGGAGCCTTCCGCGAGCGGGAAGCGGCGCTGTTCGTCGCGGAAGACGAACGCACGGTTCGGCGCCGACTGCGCGAAGCCGGCGGAGTCGACCCAGCGCAGGATCTCCTGGTCGGTCGGCTGGCAGTCGCCGAAACGGTAGACGGTCGCGGGAACGTCGGGATTCGCCTCCCACGTCACGACCGCGCACGCCTTCATTTTCGCGAGCTTCGACAGCGGCGACATGAGGCGGCGCAGCGTCTCCTGGTCGTCCTCCGCCGAGAGGATGTGCGTGGAGCTTTCGGTCAATAGCGAGAGCTCGCGGTTCCTTCTCACGAGATCGCTGTTCTGCAGCGCGGCCTCGGCCTCATTCCGCATCGCGTACGCGACGAGGAGCACCGGAAGGAAAGCGACGGTCGCGCCGGGGTAGTGGTAGGCGTTCCACGACATCACTTCGATCGCGACGACGGCGCTGAGCAGCAGCGCGGCGCGCCCCTGGGTCAGCATCATGCGGCGGAGGTCGAACGTCGCCGACTCCCCTTCCGCCCAGCGCCGGATCCAGACGACGACGATCGACGTGACGAGGTAGCCGATCAGCAGCAGGACGTAGCCCGAGATCTTCGCCGCCCACGGCGCGGTGCGCTCGACGGCCGACGAGTAGAGCAGCGCGACGATGCCGTAGGTCACCGCGAGCTGCGCCGCGCCGACGACGAAGTCGAACGAGAAGCGCTTCTGCGCGATGCACCGGTACGCGGCGTACGCCAGTCCGCCGGCGAAGGCGAGGAGGCCGACGACAGACGAGTCGTGGAAGATGATGATCGCCGCGAAGACGACCGGTGCCTCGAACCCGATCGACCCCTCCCCCGCCTCGATCCGGAAGAGCGACGCGATCGCCACGAGGACCGCGAAGAACGCCGCGCCGGTCAGGTCCGGCCGCGTGTCGGTCGCAATCGACCACGCCGCAACTACCGTGGCCACCGCCACGGTCGTGATCTGGACTACGCGAAAGATGCTGCTGCGCGACATGGGAATGCATGGATTGTAGGGGGGAAAAGGATGTAACCGGTTACGGGGGAGATTGAGGTTCGAAGTTCGAGGTTCGAAGTAAGAAGTAAGAGCGCTTTGATTTCTTCGTTCTTACTTCGAACCTCGAACTTCGAACTTCAATCTCCACGGCTACAATCCGTCCCAATGTCGTTCATCCCAACCATCGGCCTCGAAGTCCATGCCCGGCTACTCACGCGCACGAAAATCTTCTGCGCTTGTCCGACCGAGTTCGGCGCCGCGCCGAATACTCACGTGTGTCCGGTGTGTCTCGGGTATCCGGGGGCGTTGCCGGTGTTGAACAGAACGGCGGTCGATCTGGCGATTCGGATGGCGCTCGCGACGGATTCGAAAGTCCACAATCGAAGCGTCTTCGCGCGGAAGAACTACTTTTACCCCGACCTGCCGAAGGGGTATCAGATCTCGCAATTCGACCGGCCGCTGGCGACGGATGGGAAGGTCGTGATCGGCGGGCGGACGATCCGGCTGCGGCGAATCCACATGGAGGAGGACGCGGGGAAGCTGCTCCATGGGAGCGACGCGTCGCTGGTCGATCTGAACCGCGCGGGGACGCCGCTGATCGAGATCGTTTCGGAGCCGGACCTCACGTCGAGCGAGGAGGCGGCGGCGTACTTCACGCGGCTGCGGCAGATCCTCATGTACATCGGCGTCTGTGACGGGAACATGGAAGAGGGCTCGCTGCGGTGCGACGCGAACGTGTCGCTCGCGAAAGAAGGCGCGCCGCTCGGCACGCGCACCGAGGTGAAGAACGTGAACTCGTTCCGCTACCTGGCGCGCGCGATCGAGTTCGAGATCGAGCGGCAGACGAAGGTGCTCGAAGGCGGCGGCGCGATCGTGCAGGAGACGCGGCTCTACGATCCGCGCGCCGACGAGACGCGATCGATGCGTTCGAAAGAAGAGGCGCACGACTACCGCTACTTCCCCGATCCCGACCTGCTGACGCTCGACGTCGACGACGCCTGGATCGCGAAGGTGCGCGGCACGCTTCCTCCCCTGCCGTACGACCGGAGCGCGCGGTATCAGCGCGAGTGGAACATCCCGGCCGTCGACGCCGAGGCGCTCGTGGCGGAGCGGGAGCTCGCGGAGTACTTCGAGGCGGCGGCGGAGGCGTCGAAGAACCCGCGGCTTGCCGCGAACTGGGTGCGCAACGAAGTGCTGCGCATCCTCAATGATCAGAAGATCGCACTGCCCGACTATCGCGTCACGCCGGCGATGCTGGGCCAGCTCATCCAACTCATCGAGTCCGGCGCGATCGGCGGCAAGGCGGCGAAAGAGGTGTTCGACGAGATGTCGACGAGCGGCGAGCCGCCCGACGCGATCGTCGAGCGCAAAGGCCTCTCGCAAATATCCGATCCGAACGCCATTCGCGAGGCCGCGCTCCGCGTCGTCGAGCGCAACGCCGCGCAGGTGGAGCAGTACCGCGGCGGGAAGACGCAGGTCTTCGGGTTCTTGGTCGGACAGTTGATGAAGGAGACGCGCGGAAAGGCGAAGGCGGATCTGGCGAACGAGATCTTGCGCGAGATTCTGAGGTAGGGAAAAGTTCCTTCCGGTCACTCCAAAGACGAGAGGAGGGTCTATGGATCCTACGAGGCAGGCAATCTACGAGTGTATTCAGGCAGCGTTTGCGGATGCAGGGCTGAACGCGGTTAAGTCACCCGCGCAGATCATCGTTTGGCCTCCCATCCAGGACGACGTGAAAGAACAAATCGGAATCTTCATCCGGGGTTGCGTCAAGGACAAACTCGGCGTCGATCCGGGCGAGTTGGTGGGTGAAATTGAATTTTCTTCGGAGAAGGAACCGGCGATGCCGGTCTCTGATCTGATCGAAGTCATCTTTCAGGTGATGCAGTGATGACGACGAGAACGATCCGCGCCATCTTTTTCATGTCTTTCCTCGTGCTGTCAGTCAACGCGGCGCTTGCCCAGTGTGACAACAAGATCACGATGAACCAAGGTGAAGTTGGCGGCTACATCTGGATAGTTCTGGACACTACTGCGGCATGTAGCCAGGGAACAGCCGTCGACAAAGGCGATGCGATCACAATCACGTCGGGATCGAAACAGGTTTCAGGCACCGTCGTCGGCATTAACATCGTCGACGTCAATGCCAATCTTCAGTCGAAGCGCGTCAAGGTCTTGGCGGGCGGTCCGGCGGCCGAAGATGCGGCATCGCTCGAACAGGTCCCGAGCGGACCTGCTACGGTCACGTATAACGGCACAACCGTGAATGCGACTTTGAAGAACGGCGCCGCCATCAACACACGGCGCTACAACTGGTCGGTCGGTCCAGCGAAGGAGGCAGACAACAGCGACACCTCAACTTCTTCCGGCGACGCTTCCACCACCACGTCGACCACGATGCGCTTTCAGTACGACGGCGAGTTCATTCAGGAAGGCTTCTTCGGACGCGCTACCGGGAAATTAAAGCCAGCAGACAAAGCGAAATACGAAACGCACGCGACGCTCGCCATCGATACCACGTCGTCGAACAAGAGCGAGTTCATCGACAACAACGTCGCGACGTTGGGACTTCGGTCGCTGCAGCGCGACTTCGGCGGCCTCAAGCAGGTTCATTTCGGAGTCGATGGCCAACTCTCGAAGGCTGCACATCAGGATGTGCACGACGGCGCGATCACGGCAACGTTCTCCGCGTGGGTTCCGCAAATCCCGTCCATCACGATTTTGAGCTCGGTGCCCGATTACATCGCGCCGCCGCTGACGCTCGACCTCTCGTACGGCTACAAGAACAAGCAGACAGCGACCGACTCGTTGCACGGAACCGGTGGCACGGGAACGGCGGCCTACCGGCTTTACGTCATGGACAAGTACGAGGTCGCCGCTTCGGAGACGTTGACGCTGAACAACTTCTCGGACCGTCCTGCGGATGTGCCGCGGACGCAGCGAATGTTCAAGGTACAGATCTCCTATCTCAAGGATCCCGCGACCGGTTTCGCGGTGGCAGCCTCCTATGAAAATGGTTCAATCGGCCCGGTACTGACCAAGGTCAAACAGTACTTCCTCGGTATCGCGTTATCGAAGTTCTCCCTCTCGGGCTCATCACTCGCGAAGTAGCCCTCCTCGTGTGGCGCGGGCTTTCTAGCCCGCGTCCCTCGTT
>DASXIH010000256.1:0-5904 GCA_036498125.1 Thermoanaerobaculia bacterium | reverse complement strand
CTCTCTGGCGTTCCAATCTCGGCATCTTTGTCGCCAATTGGACCAATAACGAAACAGGTCGCCGCCGAAGCAGCATCGTTCAGTGCCATCCGAGGTTTCCTTCCAAAGGTGGAGTGTCGACATTGTGAAATCTGCCCCCTGCCGAAACGCGCGTCGCGACCTTCCTAACCGATCGGAGGTCTGTTCTCATGAAGGAACGCTTCGAGCATCAGCACCCGCCAGAGCGTGCCTTCGCGGTTGGTGCCGCGGAGGTGGGCGCGCCAGACTTGCTGGACGCGCTTGGGGTCGAAGACGCCGCTGCGAACTTGGAGGAGGTCCTCGGCCCAGGGTCGGAGGGAACCGCGGAGCCAGTCGGCCAGCGGAAGGCCGAAGCCGCGCTTTTCGCGGTCGATCATCGGCTGCGGGACGAAGCGCGATAAGAGAGCGCGCAGGAGCCACTTCCCGCGACCGTCGCGAATCTTCATCGAGAGCGGGAGCGACCACGCGAGCTCGACGAGGCGGTGATCGAGGAGCGGCTCGCGGGTCTCGAGGCTGACCGCCATGCTGGCGCGGTCGACTTTGACGAGGATGTCGTCGCGCATGTAGGTGGTGAAGTCGCGGAGCATGATCTCGGCGACGTCGTCGCCGAGTTGCCGGATGCCGGATGCCGGATGCCGGATGCCGCCGAACGTCGCATCGCGCAGGCTGCGTTCGTAGGCGCCGAGGAGTCCTTCGCGGAGCATCGTGGCGTACGAGCGGGCGCGGCGGCCGGGGAGAAGGCGCAGCGCAGGAGCGAGAAATCGCGGGAGCCGCGCGGCGCGGCGCGCGAGCTGCTGGCCGAGGAAGTAGCGATGGTAGCCGCCGAACAACTCGTCGCCGCCGTCGCCGGAGAGCGCGACGGTCACGAATGGACGAGCCATGCGGGAGACGAGATACGTCGGGATCGCGGAGGAGTCGGCGAACGGCTCGTCGAACATCGCCGGCATCAGCGCGGCGGCATCGAGCGCCTCCTGCGCCGTCACGTACATCTCGGTGTGCTCCGTGCCGAGGTGCGCGGCGGTCTCGCGCGCCATCGGCGCCTCGTCCGACGCGCCGTGCTCGAAGCCGATCGTGAACGTTCGTACCGGCTGCGACGCCTGCTGCTGCATCAGCGCGGTGACGAGTGTCGAGTCGATTCCGCCCGAGAGGAAGACGCCGAGCGGGACGTCGGAGATCATCCGGAGTCGCACCGAATCGCGCAGCAACTCGTGCGCCGCGTCGATGGCGTCCGCCTCGCTGCCATGGAACGTGTCGAAGACGCGCTCCGCAATCTCGCGCGGGTTCCAGTACGTCTCCAGCTCGGTGCGGCTCGCGGTCACGCGCAAGATCGTTCCCGGCGGGAGCTTTCGCGCGCTCGCGTAGATCGTCATCGGACCCGGCACCCACCCGAGCTGCACGTACTCCGCGATCGCGTTCTCGTCGAGACGCCGGTCGAAATCCGGCAGCGCGGCAATCGCCTTCAGCTCCGAGGCGAAGGCGAAGAAGCCGTCACCCTCGGCGTAGTAGAGCGGCTTGACGCCGGCGCGGTCGCGCACGAGAAACAGCGCCCGCTCCTCGCGATCCCACACCGCGAACGCGAACATGCCGATGAACCGCTCCACCGCCGCGCGCACGCCCCACCGTTCGAAGCACGCCAGCATCACCTCAGTGTCCGAGTGCCCGCGCATCGGAACGTCACCCAGCTCGCGCAGCAGTTCGCGATGGTTGTAGACCTCGCCGTTGAATTCGATGACGTACCGGCCGCTCGCCGACGTCATCGGCTGCGCGCCGGCGGCGGTCAGGTCGATGATCTTCAGGCGCCGGAAACCGAACGCGATTCCGCTGCTTTCGTCGAAGAACTCGCCGTCGTCATCCGGCCCGCGGTGCCGGATCGTGGAAGCCATCCGGCCGATGTCGTCTCGAATCGAGTCCGCCGAGGCGCCGTTCCGCCGCCAGATGCCGGAGATCCCGCACACCGCGGCAGTGTAGCGAGGAATTCGTCGTATGATGCGCGCGGTTGACGACAGACGACATGAACGTTTCCCGCTTCGGCCGCCACCACCACCATCATCATTCGATGATCTAGGGGTGCTCTCCGCCGATGCGCCCCGCCGAAGAGAGGGGGCGCAGCGAGAAGCTGACCAACGCCATCACCTGAACCCCTTCTCGTAACGCGGGAAGGGGTTTTTGATTGATGGCCAACAAGTTTCGATATCCCACCGGAGTCCGGCCGCTGCTGGTCGAAGAGGCGGCGCGGCGCAAGCAGATCGAGGCGCGCTTCGCGGGGCGGCTCGAGAGCGACGGTTTCGACGAGGTCTTCCTCCCGATCATCGACTACGTCGAGCCGTACGTGCAGCTGCACCGCGGCGACGCCTCGAAACAGAGCTACCGCTTCATCGACCGCGAGGGAGAGCTGGTCGCGATCCGTTCCGACTTCACGCCGATGGTCGCGCGCGCTCTCGCGCCGGCGATCGCCGAGGGCGACTTGCCGCTCCGCATCTTCTACCGCGGCGACGTCATCCGCGTCGAGGCGACGCGCCTCGGCGCCAACCGCGAGATGTTCCAGATCGGCGCGGAGATCATCGGCGATCCGACCGTGCAAGCCGACGTCGACGTCCTCCGCCTCGCCGCCGACCTCGCGCGCGCCGCCGGCGCGACGCCGGTCATCGTCTACAACGACGCCTCGATTGCAAATACCCTCGGCGACGACGCCCGCCAGGCGCTCGTCTCGAAGCGCATCGCGCGCGACGGCTCGCTGCCGGAGCTCGCGGTCCGGATCCTCGACGGCACGGCAACGCTGAATGACGTCCGCGAGTTCGCGCCGCTCGCCGCGGATCGTCTCGACGCCATCGCGCAGGGCGCCGGAAGCGAGTGCCTGCTGCAGCTCGACGACGTCGACGCCGCTGCCGGCTACTACACCGGAATCCACTTCCGCGTATACGACGCCGACACCCGCAAGCGGATTGCCGAAGGCGGCCGCTACGACGACCTCTACGCGCGCTTCGGCACCGCCGCCGCCGCAATCGGCTTCACGTTCACGATCGAATGATGCGAATCGCGATTCCAAAAGGCCGTCTGCTCGAGAAGTCCCTCGCCACGTTCGCCGCGGCCGGTTACGACGTGCCGGACGAGACCGACCTCGCGACGCGAAAGCTGGTCTTCAACCGTGGCGGCGTCGAGTGGATCTTCGTCAAGGACTGCGACGTGCCGGTGTATGTGGAGCACGGCGCCGCGGACGCGGGGATCGCCGGGCTCGATCAGATCCTCGAACACGACTGCACGGCGTATCAGCCGGTCGAATTCGACTTCGGGCGCTGCAAGATGATGCTCATCGCGGCGCCGGGAGCGCCGCCGCTGACGAAGGTCGCGACGAAGTACCCGCGCATCGCGCGGCAGTACCTCGACGGCCGCTCCATTCGCGCCGACATCGTGCCGCTCGGCGGCTCGGTCGAGCTGGCGGCGGTGCTCAATCTCACCTCGCACGTGATCGACCTGGTCGAGACCGGCGAGACGGTGCGGGTGCACAAGCTCGAGATCCAGGACGTCGTCGCCGAAATCTCGCCGCGGCTCATCATCGGACGCGGCGTCTACCGAACAGAAACGAAACG
This sequence comes from Thermoanaerobaculia bacterium, assembly GCA_036498125.1. GTDB lineage: Bacteria > Acidobacteriota > Thermoanaerobaculia > Gp7-AA8 > Gp7-AA8 > DASXHZ01. The sequence continues at coordinate 2,299 of DASXIH010000256.1, read as the reverse complement.
GATCCGCGACCTGATCTCGCGGATCGAGGAAGCGAAGAATGCGAGTCTACAGATCCAGCTCCCCTGAAGCGGAGGAGGCGCTGCGCGGCATCATCGCGCGGCGCAGCGCGACGAACGAGAACGCGCTCCGCGTCGCGGACGAGATGATCGCGGGCGTCCGCGCGACGGGCGACATGTACGTCGCCGCCCAAATCGCGAAGTTCGATCGCGTCAATCTCGAGCCGTCGAAGGTCCGGATCGCGCCGCGCGACGTGGCGATCGGTGCGGACATCGCCGAGGCGATCGATACCGCGATCGCGCGCGTCGAGGCATTTCACCGCGCGCAGTTGCCGGAGTCGTACACGTGGCGCGACGGCAGCTCGACCGTGCAGCATCGCGTTCGCGCGCTGCGCCGCGTCGGCTGCTACGTACCCGGCGGGCGCGCGGTCTACATCTCGACGCTGATCATGACCGCCGTTCCCGCGCGGATCGCGGGCGTCGAGGAGCTCGTCTGCATCACGACACCCGCCGCCGCCGAACGCGAGGAGCTGCATTACGTGTGCAACCGCCTCGGCATCCGCGAGATCTACCGCTGCGGCGGCGCGGCGGGCGTTGCGGCAGCGGCGATCGGTACCGAGACGCTGGAGCGCGTCGACAAGGTGGTCGGGCCGGGCAACTCCTACGTCACCGCCGCGAAGATGCGCCTCATCGGCGAAGTCGGCATCGACATGACCGCAGGCCCGACGGAGCTGATCGTCATCGCGGACGAGGCGGCCGATGCGCAGCTCGTCATCGCCGATCTTCTCGCACAGGCGGAGCACGGGCCCGATTCGGAGGTGATCCTGCTGACCACGTCGAACGCGCTGGCGGAGCAGATGCCGGAGCGCGCAATCACGTTCGTCGTCGGGACGCTCGACGAAGCAGTCGCGATCGCCGATCGCATCGCGCCGGAGCATCTCTCGATTCACGCGGACGGCGCGGAGAACCTCGCGATGAAAGCGCAGAACTGCGCCGCGATCTACTGCGGATCGTCGTCGCCTCCCGCCGCGGGCGACTACATCGTCGGATCGAATCACGTACTGCCGACCGCCGGCAGCGCGCGCTTCTTCTCCCCCCTCGGCGTCTACGATTTCGTGAAGCGCTCGAACGTCGTGACGCTGACGAGCGAAGACCTGCTGGCGATCGCTCCGAAGGGTGAGCTGATCGCGCATTTCGAAGGTTTGCCGGATCACGCAGCATCCATTGCTATTAGAGGCGCAGCGAGGAGGAACGCATGTCTCGCGACGTCGTAGCGGCGATGACCGCCTACACCCTGGAGCTGCGCGAGGCGGAGATCAAGCTCAATCAGAACGAGAGTCCGAACGACTTCCCGGCGGAGCTGAAGCAGCAGATCCTCGCGCGCGTCGCCGCGCGGCCGTGGAACCGCTATCCCGATTTCGAGTCGCTCACGTTGCGCGAGGCACTCGCCCGGGAGTACGGGTACGAGGCTGGGGACATTCTCGTCGGCAACGGCTCCAATGAGCTGCTCGCAGCGACGATCGCAACGTTCGTCGGACCGGGCACGCCAGTCGTCTTTCCGAAGCCGACGTTCGCGTTGTACGAGAAGCTGGTCACGATCGCCGGCGGAGTCCCGATTCCGATCGCGATCGATCCATCGACCGGCCTCCTGCCGCTCGACGCGATGTGTAGCGCGGGCGGCTCCGTGATCATCGCCTGCTCCCCGAACAATCCGACCGGCGGAGTCTTGCCTCCGAACGGAATTGAGGCGTTGCTCGCGACGGGTGCCACGGTGCTCTTCGACCGTGCCTATGGCGACTTTGACGAGGCGCAGGCAGGAATGCCTGCGCTCCACGACAGGCTGATTACCTTCTCCACGTTCTCGAAGGCGTGGGGGCTCGCGGCGCTCCGCGTCGGCTGGATCGCCTCGACGGCGTCGACCTGCCGCGAGATCCGGAAGGTGAAGCTCCCCTACTCGCTCAACATCGTGAGTGAGGCGATTGCCGCAACCGCTTTGGAGCACCGGCAGGTCTACGAGCGCAACGTCTCCCTCGCCATCCGCGAACGCGAGCGCGTCTTCGCGGCGATGCAGCAGATCGCCGGCGTCATGCCGTGTCCCTCGAAAGCGAACTTCATCTTCTTCCGCATCGCCGAGCCACGCCGCGTCTTCGACGCGCTCTGCGCGCACGGAGTCCTCATCCGCGAGTACGCCGATGCACTGCGTGTGTCGATCGGCAATCCCGACGAGAACGATCGCTTCCTCGAAGCACTTCAGGAGGTCGTATGAGCCGCACCGCAACGATCACCCGCACGACGAAAGAGA
>DASXIH010000255.1:0-2182 GCA_036498125.1 Thermoanaerobaculia bacterium | reverse complement strand
CGGAGAATGTCAGCCATCACGTCGAGCATCAGGTCGCGCCGCGGCGGGAGCGGGTTCTCGCCGCGCTTCTTGCGCGCGTCGTACTCGTCCCACTTCGCCATGTAGTCCTTCGCGTCGAGGAACGACTTGCGGATCACTTCCTCCACGCCCATGCGCGTCGCCGGATACTGCGCCGGGATGCCGGGAGGCGGACGGAAGTTCGAGCTCTTCGGGTTCTCGCCGAGGGCGAACTTGATCGTGCGCGGCGCGTCGGGCATGAACCACTCGGACAGCGGCCGGCCGTACTTCCACTTCACGATCTGGCTCTGGCCGCCGATCGAGTTCGCGGAGCCATGCAGGACGAGCGCGGTGGTCGTGCCGCCGGCGAGCTGGCGGTAGACGTTCACGTCCTCGTTCGTCAGCACGTCGCCGATGCGGACCGCGCCGCTGTTCGGCAGCGAGATTTCGTTGACGCTTCCTTCGACCGAGGTGTGCGAATGCGTGTCGACGATGCCCGGCATCACGTACTTGCCGGACGCGTTGATGACGTTCGCACCGGCGGGAACCGTGACCTGTGAGTCGGGGCCGACTGCCGCGATCTTCCCGTCGCGCATGACGACCGTGCCGTGTTCGATCTTGCCGTGCGTGATCGTGAGGATGGTGGCGTCGCGGATGACGGTGACGTTCTCCGCGAATGCAGCAGTGGCAAATAGCGAAATGGCGAGTGCGAGTTTTCTCATCGTCACTTTCATCGGGCCTTGCTCCCGCTGAACTGGAACGTGCCGAGGCTGGTCGTTGTCGAGCCGCTCATCGAAGTGCCGTCGAGCGTGCCGTGGAAGACCCAGTCGCTCGACTCGGTCTCGCTCTGCCCCTTCACCGGAATCGTGAACTCGACCGTCGTTCCGTCGAAGCTGCCGTTGTGAATGTCGCCGGAGCCTTTGTCGCCGGAGAACGTGCCGGTGAGTGCGCCGTTCTCGTTGTGGAGCGTGACCGTGATCGCCACGTCACCCTGCGACGAGCGAACGGTCAGGCGCCAGGTGCCGTCGATCGCCGAAGGCGCGCTCTCGCTCGCCTTCTTGTCCGGCGACGGCAGCCGCACCTCGCGGCCGTCGACGAATTCGTGCGTGATCTTCGCGTCTTTGTCGAAGATCGGCTTGTCGCTGACGACGACGTTCGCGATCTTCCCGTGCTCCAGCGATCCGAGCTGCCGGTCGATGCCGTAGATACGCGCCGGCCAGATGGTCGTCGCCTTGAGGGCGTCGTCCACCGACAGGCCGTTGTCGATCGCCTTGCGGATGCCGGGGATGAAATCGCCGGTCTTCCCCGCGCCCGAGACGAGCGCGAAGGTGACGCCGCTCTTCACGAATGCCGAGGGGGTCGTCGGCTGGAGCTGCCGGTCGCGGATGAGGCGGAGCGGCTGTTCGTCGCGGTCTTCTTTCGACGCCGGTGCGACCGGCCATTTGACCGAGACGAGCACCGGGACGTTCCATCCCTTCAGCTCGTTCGCGAACCGGTATCCCTGGCGCGCGCCGGAGAGGATGTAGCGGACACCGAACTCGTTCGCGATTTTCTGCGCGCGGCGCATCATCAGCTCGCTGTCGGCGATGAAGACGACCGGGACGTTCTTCGCGATCACAGGCTGCATCGCATCGAGCGACTCGCTTGTCTCGGGGCGCTGGCCGACGGTCGGGTTCTTCTCGTAGATCCCGCGCGCGTTGCCGTACCACTGCGCGTCCATCATCGTCTGGCGGATGTAGGCGATGACGCCCATGAGGGAGTCGGGGAAGGTCCACGCCGGCCGCGTATTGAACGAGATCTGCATCCCCGCGGGAGACTTGATCACCCGCTCCGCGGCCGTTCCTGTGCCGAGGTCGAGGATCACCGACTGGCCGTTGAAGATCCCGAACGCCGGTGCGGTGACGATCGTCGTGACACCGATCCCGCGGCGTGCGTCGATGTCGTCGTCGCTCAGGTTGACGTTGTGCATCGCGACATAGGCTGGCGACGTCTCCGGCAGCGGTTCCTGCGGCTGTGCGCCGCGACCTCCTCCGCCGCCGCGACGTCCGCGTGTCTGCGGACGCGCCGACAGGAAGCCGAGCGACGTTTGGGCGTCGATCAGGCCGGGATAAACGTGCTTCCCCTTCGCATCGATCACCGCCGCATCGGGCGGTATGGCCACGTTGGCGCCGACCGCCTCGATGAC
>DASXIH010000254.1:0-11433 GCA_036498125.1 Thermoanaerobaculia bacterium | reverse complement strand
CATCGCCCTCGTCCTTGCTCCGTTCGCCGCCTTCGCCGCACCGCTCGGCACGCCTGTCAACGTGACTGCCAATCCGCCGGCCGCCGTGCAGCAGCTGCCGTTTCTGTCGCTCACCGCCGGATCGCCGTTCCTCGTCTTCAACGACGACACCACGCGGGCGGGTCTCATGTTGAACGGCCAGCCGCTGGCACATCCGATGGCGCTTGATACCACGGTGCTCCGCGACGGCGGCGCAGCCTCGATCGGCAGCCAGAGCTTCGGCGTCTGGCTGCAAGGCGACTGGATGTACGGCCAGCGCTTCGATGACGCAGGCAACCCGACCGGCTCGCCGACATACATCGCGATGGTCGACTCGCGGCACACGATGCGCCTCGGCGTGGCCGCTTCGTCGGACCGCTATCTGGTTGCGTGGGCCGTTCAGTCGCGCGTCGTCGGCGCGATCGTGGACATGAACGGGAATGTCCTCGACGGCAACAACGCCGAGCTCGCGCCGGGAACGTTCGGCCGGAACGTCGAAGCGGTCAAGGTTGCCTCGATCGGCGACGAGTTCCTGCTCGTTTGGGAATCGACCGGGGATGAGCCGTGGAGCACGCCGTGCACGCTCGCGTGTCCGAACGATGACCGCGAGGTGCATGCGGTCGTCGTCGACAAGACCGGAGCTCCGATCAAGAGCACCGAGAAGGTGCTCGCGCACGCGGCAGGGGAGCCGGACGTCGTGTCAAACGGCGTCGACGACTATCTCGTGGTCTGGACGAACGTTGCGGGCACCGTCAGCGGGGTTCACATTTCGAAGGGAGCGGCGGCGATCGGGAGCGTGAAGCAGCTCGTCGCGGCGAATGGCTACGGACCGCGGGTCGCCTGGGATGGCTCGGCATACGACCTCGCATACGTCGATACCTCCGATTCGCAGGCGCTCCGCGCCGTCCGGCTCGATGCGAGCGATCATGTGGAGGATGTCATCGGCACTCCCGTCCTGCATCAGGGCGTCTGGCCGCGCCAATTCGCGATCGCCGCGAGAAATGGACAGATTGCCCTCACTTACGTCGACGGTACGAGGCTCGTGCTGGCGTCCGGGAACGCAACGACTCCCGTCACGCGGACGAGGGCTGTTCGCCACCATTAGCTGGTAGAATCCGGCTCCCGGCGCGTTCCTTGCGTGCCATCCTTACTTCACTAGTACAAATCCACGATCGACGAGGACTGCATGACTGAGATCCTGCCCACGCCGAATGCTGCTCCCCACACGGCGCGCCCTGCAGTGAAACGAACCCCGAAATCGCTCCCGGTGGAGCCGAAGTCCGTGAGCTGGAACCCCAACCCCGAAGACCTGCGGAGCTTTGCCCAGGAGATGCCGAACGCCCGCATCACGGAGTTCAACAACATCAACGTCGGAACGCGCGTCGTCTCGCGGTCGAAGCTGTCGACGTACGTCGTCACCGAGCGTCCGGAAGAGCACTCGGACCAGACCATCCGCCGCGCGGAGTACGACCGGATGGCGAAGATCCAGAACGACTACATCCGCACGCGCGACATGGTCGTGATCGAGGGCTACATCGGCAACGATCCGGAGTTCCGCGTCGCGGCGCGGCTGATCATGGAGAAGTCGAACGCCAACGTCGCGGCGATGCAGCAGATCCTCTACTACCCGGCGACGCCCGCGGAGCTCGAGCACTTCGAGCCGACGCTCACGGTCATCTACACGCCGAACCTGAAGGCCGAGGGGTATCCCGACGAACGTCTGATCGCGGTCGACCTCGAGAACTACACCACGCGCGTCTTCCACTCCGACTACTTCGGTGAGTCGAAAAAGGGTGGGCTGCGCATGTGGAACAAGCTCGTCTACGAGCGCGGCGGGCTCGCGCTCCACGCCGGCTGCAAGGTCATCCCGACCGGCAAAGGCAACCGCGTCGGCCTGATCGTCGGACTCTCCGGCACGGGCAAGACGACGACCACGTTCACGAAGCAGAACAACTCCTCTCCGGTGCAGGACGACTTCTGCGCACTGATGCCGGGCGGGAAGGTGTACGCCACCGAGAACGGCTGCTTCGCGAAGACGTTCGGACTCAATCCGGATGACGAGCCGACGATCTACCACGCCTGCGCGTCGCCGCATGCGTACCTCGAGAACGTCTCGCAGGACGAGAGCGGGAAGATCGACTACTTCGACACTTCGTACACGCAGAACGGCCGCGCCGTCATCCGGATGGAGGACATCGCCGGTGCGTTCGATGCGCGCGAGCTGAACAAGGTCGACTTCCTCCTGATCCTGAACCGGAACGAGAACATCATTCCGGCGGTCGCGAAGCTCGAAGGGCCGCTCGCCGCCGCCTACTTCATGCTCGGCGAGACGAAGGGAACGAGCGCCGGCGGCGCGGCCGAAGCCGGCAAGTCGCTGCGCGTCCCGGGAACGAATCCGTTCTTCCCGCTGCTCCACGCGTACCAGGGCAACCGGATGCTCGAGCTGATGAAAGCAAGCCCGATGGAGGTCTACCTCCTGAACACCGGCCGGATCGGCGGCGGCGACAGCGACGAGCGCTCGAAGAAAGTGCGGATCCAGCAGTCGTCCGCGGTCGTGAAGGCGATCGCCGAGGGGACGATTCAGTGGGAGAAGGACCCCGACTTCGGCTACCTCGTGGCGACCGAGCTCCCCGGGATCGACGATCACGACTACCTGCAGCCGAAGAAGATGTACGAGCGGCAGGGGAGGCTCGACGAGTACAACGCCCTGGTCGCGAAGTACAACGAAGACCGTCGCGCGTACCTCCGAAAGTGGCCGTCGCTGTCGGAAGAGATCGTGAACGCGATCTAAGCCCCAAAATGACCGCGGGGCCGCCCAAAATGAGCGACTTGTCGCTCATTTTGGGCTGAGGTCAGGTCATTTTGGGCGACCTGCCCGTCATTTTGACCGGCCTTGGGCCCATTTTGGGCGGCCTTGGGCTCATTTTGGCCGACCCGTCGCTCATTTTGACCCGCTAGTCGCCCAAAATGGGCGAAGAGGCGATCATTTTGACCCCCGGCTGTCATTTAATGAGGACGCCCCTTGACAAATTCATAACTGATCGCAATATTGGTATTGCGATTTGCTATGACGGTAGGCGAGAAACTCCGGTACCTCCGCACGATTGAAGGGACGCTCCGCGGGTCGGATCGCGAGATGACGCAACAGGCGGTCTCGGATTCGATCGACAAGGAGCTGGGCGTCCGGATCAGCCAGGGCTATCTCTCGCAGATCGAGCGGGGGCAGCGCCGTCACCTGACGAACACGACGCGGATGGCGCTTGCGCGCTTCTTCAAGGTCCATCCGGGCTATCTCGTTGATGATCCTGAGGGTTATCACGACGAGCTGACGTCCGACGTCCGCAACCTCGAAGACAACCTCGACCTCTGGCTGATCAGCGGCGCCGAGCGGTTTCATCACGATCCGGAGACGCACGACGCCCTGATCAAGCTCGCCATGCATCCCGACACGCGCCGCTGCCTGGCGCTGGTCGGGGCGATCCTCGACACCCCTGAACTCGCGCAGCGCCTCCTGCAGGTGCTGCGTCCGGAGCTTGCGGACGAGACGCTCGTCCGACGGAGTGTGCGCTGATGAACTGGGAATCGTTCTATCTGACCTGCTTCCTGGTGGGACTGCTGCTGACGATCGCTTCATTCGTCTTCGGCACGCACTTCCATCTGCCGCATTTGCTGCTGCATCTGCATGTTCCGCACGTCAACCTCACATCGGTGCTGATGTTCCTGACGTGGTTCGGCGGCGCCGGCTATGTGATGACGCACTCTCGCAGCTCCGCTGCCGGTCTCGCGTTCACCGTCGCGATCGTCGTCGGTTTCATCGGCGGCGCGCTGATGTACCTCTACATGGCGCGCGTGTTCATCGCGAATGAGCATCCGCTGCGCGAAGAGGATTACGAGATGGTCGGAATCCTCGGGCATGTCAGCAGCTCGATCCGTCCGACCGGTACGGGTGAGGTCATCTACACGCAGGAAGGAACGCGGCGTAGTTGCGGCGCGCGCAGCGAGGACGGACGTCCGATCGAGCGCGGCGCCGAAGTGGTGGTCATGCGTTACGACAAAGGAATCGCTTACGTGCGGCGCTTCGAAGAGCTGCACGCGAAAGCGTAGGAGGAAATATGTTTCAGCCCACGGGTCCTGTCGTCATTGCCGTAGCCGCAGTCGCGGCATTCGTGATCGCGATGTCGGTCATCGCGAGCTGGTTCCGGAAAGTCGGTCCGAACCAGGCGCTCGTCGTCTACGGCTTCCGCGGTACGCGCGTCATCAAGGGTCACGGCACCGTCGTGCTGCCGATGCTCGAGCACGCGCATGTGCTGTCGCTCGAGCTGATGTCGTTCGACGTCGCGCCGCAGCAGGACATGTATACGAAGCAGGGCGTTGCCGTGACGGTCGAGGCGGTCGCGCAGATCAAGGTCAAGAGCGATCCGGCATCGATCCAGACGGGCGCCGAACAGTTCCTGACGAAGACGCCGCAGGAGCGCGAGGGGCTCATCCGCCTCGTGATGGAAGGTCACCTGCGCGGCATCATCGGCCAGCTGACGGTCGAGGAGATCGTCAAGGAGCCGGAGATGGTCGCCGACCGGATGCGCTCCACGTGCGCCGGGGACATGACGAAGATGGGCCTCGAGGTCGTGTCGTTCACGATCAAGGAAGTCCGCGACAAGAACGAGTACATCACCAACATGGGCCGCCCCGACGTCGCGCGCATCAAGCGTGACGCCGAGATCGCGGCCGCCGAGGCCGAGCGCGACACCGCGATCAAACGTGCGCAGGCAACTCGGGAGGCCGCGATCGCGAAGGCGCAGGCCGACCAGGCGCGGGTCGAGGCCGAGACGGCGTCGCTCGCCAAACAGGCCGAGGCGCAGCGCGAGCTCGAAGTGAAGAAGGCGCAGTACGCCGAGGCGGTCAAGCGCCAGCAGGCGCAGGCTGACAAGGCGTACGAGATCCAGACCAACGTCATGCAGCAGCAGGTCATCGCCGAGCAGGTGAAGGTCCTGCAGATCGAGAAGCTCGAGCAGGTGAAGGTGCAGGACGCCGAGATCGCGCGCCGCGAGAAGGAGCTCATCGCGACGGTGCTGAAGCAGGCCGAGATCGATCGCCAGCGCATCGAGATGCTCGCGGCCGCGGAACGGCAGCGCCTCATCTCCGAGGCGGAAGGTCACGCCGCGTCGACGCGCGCGCAGGGTGAGGCCGAGGCCGAGATCATCTTCAAGAAGGGCGAGGCCGAGGCGAAGGCGATGAACGTCAAGGCCGAGGCTTACCAGGAGTGGAACCAGGCCGCGGTCGTCGACAAGCTGATCACCGGCTTGCCGGAGGTCGTGCGCGCGATGTCCGCGCCGCTGTCGCAGGTCGACAGGATCACGATCGTCTCCACCGGCGACGGCGACGCCGCCGGCGTGAACAAGATCACCGGCGACATGGCGAAGATGGCCGCTCAGGTGCCGGCACTGTTCGAAGCGCTGAGCGGGATGGATCTGAAGGAGTTGTTCGCGAACGTCCGCACGATCGGCGACAAGTCGCCGAAGGCGGTCGCAGCGGAGGCTTCGAGAGTTCCGATCAAACAGCCGGAGGCATAGAAACCGGTTACGAGGTTGCGGGGTTGCGAGGTTTCGCACTCCGTAACCTCGTCACCGCGCAACGACGTAACCCGAACCGGAGGTTCATATGGCTCTCATGGAACGTGTATCGGCCCTGGTACGAGCGAATCTCAATGACCTCGTCGATAAAGCCGAAGACCCCGAGAAGATGCTCAAACAGGTCATTCTCGACATGGAGAATCAGATGCTGCAGGTGAAGACGCAGGTCGCCATCGCGATCGCCGACGAGCACCTGCTGGCGAAGAAGCAGAAGGACAACGAGGCGACCGTCGCCGCCTGGATGCGAAAGGCGGAGATGGCGGTCGACAAAGGCCAGGACGATCTCGCGCGCGGCGCGCTAGAGCGCGTCGAGACGTTCCGGCAGATGGGCGACGCGCTCGAGGAGCAGGTGAGCGACCAGCGCGCGCAGAGCGAGGGGCTCAAGACAGCGCTGCGGAAGCTCGAGACGAAGCTCGCCGAGGCGCGGCATCGCAGCGATCTGCTGATCGCGCAGCACCGGCGTTCACGGGCGGTGAAGCGCGCGGCGGAGGCGCATCTCGCGATCGCGTCCGAGAAGCACGCGTCGACCGTCGATCGGATGCGACGCAAGATTGCGCACGGCGAGGCGGAAGGCGTTGCGACGGCCGTCATGGCCGAGACGCTCGACGACCGCTTCGAAGCGCTGGAGCGCGACGACCGCATCGAGCAGCTGCTGACGGAGCTCAAGTCGCGGCGGCAGCTGACGTCGTAGATGGCAGCAAAGACGCGGAAGATCGCCGAACGGCGAGGCGTCACGGTGCGTGACGCCCGCCGGCTCGTTCTCGATCTGGGGAACGTCGTCGACGGACTCTCGTACGGCCAGCCGTCGTTTCTCGTGAATGGCCGCTTCTTCGCGCGTTTTCGGGATGAGGAGACGGTGCTCGTGCTGCAGCTCTCGTCGATCGACGATCGCGAGTTGCTGATGCAAATTGATCCGGAGGCGTTCTTCTTTACGGACCACTACCGGAACTACCCAGCGGTCCTGATCCGCCTCGTGGATGTCTCCCGGCCGCTGTTCGAAGAGGTCGTTCGAAAAGCGTGGCAGCACGCGAGCACGCGGTCGCCTGCGAAAGCGCGTCCGAAGCGGCGGCGTTGAGACGGGCGCAGACATTCCTGTCTGCGCGTCGCCCTACGTTTCGACGTTCAGGAACATGTAGATCGCGGCGATCGAGAAGAGGATGTTGGCGCTCCAGGCGGATAAGAGCGGCGGAAGGTTCCCCACCTCGCCGAACTTGGTGAAGATCGCGAAGACCATCCAGTACGTGATGCCGAGGACCAGGGCGATGCCGACGCCGTAGAGCGCGCCGCGTTTCCCGATCTTGAACGCGAATGGGAGCGCGATGAGCGCCATGACGAGGCTCAGCACCGGCCACGACGTCTTGGTGTATAGCTTCACGGTCAACTGCTCCGCCGAGTAGCCGGAGCGGCGGATCGTGTCGATGTATCTTCGCAGCTCCGCGTAGGTCATCTGATCGGGCGTTCGCACCTCGGTCTCGAAGTCGTCCGGCGTCTCTTTGTAGTACAGCTCGAGCGGCGTCACGATCGGCGCGTACGTCGACTCGCCGTTGTCGAGAAACGAGCGCACCCAGCCGTTCGTGAAAACCCACGCGTGGCCGTTCCATTGGACGCTCTGCGCGTATACGCGGCGAACGAGCCGGAACTCGGTCGGATGCAGCTCGAAGATCTGCACCTGCGCGAGTTCTTTCGCCGTGTGGTCGTACGAGAGGAAGTTGATCAGGTAGCGCCCTTTGCCGACGAGCCACAGTTTCTGCTGCATCGCAGCCGCGGTGGCCGCCTCTTTCCCCCGTTTGATGCGGTTGTGAATCGCATCGACCCGCTGGTTGGAGTAAGGGAGCACGAAGTCGAGGAGCAAGTAGGCGAGGACGCTGATGACGACGGCCATCGCCACGATCGGCATCGCGACGCGGTAGAGCGAGACGCCGCCCGACTTGATCGCCGTGACTTCGTTGTTCTTGGAGAGCATCCCGAACGTGACGAGCGTCGCGACGAGCACCGAGATCGGCAACGTCCAGTTCAGCACCTGGAACATCAGAAAGCGGTAGTAGGCGAGCACGACGTGCAGCGGGATGTGGTTGGCGCGGATGTCGTTCGCGATCTCGGTGTAGTCGATGATCATGATCATGGCCGCGGTCGAGATGACGACTAGGGACAGGACCTTGAGGAACTCCCGGAGCACGTACCGGTCGATGATGTTCGGGAAGGTGATGTCGAGGCGCGACAGGATCTGCGGTTCGTCGTGCTCCGTCACCGTCTCGCCGCGGCGCGTCATCGCCCGTCCGATCGCCGTCTTCGCCCGCGCGAAGAGCGAGCCTTCGCTGCGCTGCGCTCCGGCGTCGCGGTTCGCCCGAATCAGGAGGTAGGTGCCGACGACGAGGAGCACGATATTGGCGGCCCACATGCCGACGAACGGCGTGATCTTCCCGGCGGCGGCCAGCGCCTCACCGTTGTTGATCGTGACGTAATAGAACAGGATGATCGCGATACTTAAAGAAAAACCTGAGCTTTTGCCCCCGCGGCGGTTCGTGATGCCGAGCGGTAGCCCGAGGACGCCGAAAGCGATGCAGGCAAACGGGATCGAGAACTTCTTGTGGATCTCGACCCACGCCAGGTTATAGGTCTCGCGGTCCGTCGTCCGGGCCAGCAGCTTCTGCTGTGTCCAGAGCTGCTTGAGGTCCATTTCACGGAGCGAGTGCGCCAGCCGGTTCGGATCGGTCTGGTACTTGTCGCCGAGGAAGATCCGCTGCAACGCGTTGGAATTGACGTCGTAACGGTCGGGCCGGCGCGGGTCCCAGACGTGCGTTCCCGAGTTGTATAGGTTCAGCCAGAGCTGCTGTTGCGGTTTGACGACGACGATGGCGCCGCGCTGAGCGACGCTGACCCGCTGTCCGGAACGCTGGCCCATGGCGCCGGCGGCCGCGTTCGGGCGCTCGTGCGCCGACGCCTCGACGATGTTCGCCGGCGTGGTGCCGTATTTCGACGCCGTATCCTCATTCCGCGTGTCCGCAACGAAGACCCCGCGCCATTCGCCGGAGCGTGGGTCGATGTCGTTCACGTAGACGATGACGTTCTCGAAATCGTCGTAGAAGACCCGCGGCCGGATCTCTTTCTGGGCGCCGCTGGTGGCGATCTCCAGCCGCATCCGCGTGAACTCGGCGTTAGCGCGCGGAAGCCAGGTGTTCATCAGGTAGAGGTTCAGCAGGAAGATCGTGAAGCTGAAGAGGAAGACCGGCAAGTAGATCGTGCGCGTCGAGATCCCGAGGGCGCGCATGGCGATGATCTCGGAGTCGGCCGAAAGGCGGCCGACCGCGATGAGGATTCCGAACAACAGCGACATCGGGATCGTCAGCACGACGATGTGCGGCATCGAGAGGCCGAGCAGGTGCATGACGGTCCCGAGTGACAGCGACTGCCGGATGATCATCCCGGCGAGGTCGAAGAGCTGCTTCATCAGGATGATCGACGTGTAGAACATCAGGCCGAGCATCGTCGGCCCGAACATTTCCCTGAGGATGTAGCGCGTCAGGATCTTCATGAATCGCAGCCGGATTCTAGGTGCAAGCAGGTGTCCTAATGATTTTCCTCAGCGTCTATTAAGGGCGATTATGTAATCCGCAGGGTGCGCTGGGACTCTCGGCCGCGCCCAGGCCGCTCCCGGGGCTCGCCTCGCGATCTCGATGACGTCCGACAGGACCGCTGCCGCTGTAGGCATCGCCCCAGCCCCTTTCCCCGCCAGCGTCAGCTCCCCGGTGGCCCTCCCGCGGATCACAACGGCGTTGTTCTCGTCGCGCACGGTTGCCAGCGGATCGTTGGCGTCGAGCTCGCGCGGTTCTACCCGCAATACGACGCCCAGCGGCGTCTGGGCGGCGCTCGCGACGAGCCGGATCACGTTGCCGCCGAGTCGAGCCCGTTCGACGTGTTCGCTCGTCACGCCCCGAATTCCGATCACGGTCTCGTCGATGACCGGCGCATCGAACGCGATCGCCGCCAGGATACGGAGCTTCTGCGCCGCATCCTCGCCGTCGACGTCGAGAGACGGGTCGGCCTCGGCGAATCCACGCTCCTGCGCCAGAGCCAGCGCCTCCTCGAACGACAGGCCGTCCTCCATCCGGGACAGGATGAAGTTGCAGGTGCCGTTCACGATGCCGCGGATCGACTCGACCGAATCGCCCGCCAGCCCGCGCTGCAGCGTGGTAATAACCGGAATGCCTCCGCAGACGCTCGCCTCGAATCCGATCATCACGCCGGCTGACGCGGCGGCGCGAAAGAGATCGGCACCGATCGATGCCAGGAGTGCCTTGTTGGCCGTAACGATGTGACGGCCTCGATCGATCGCTCGCCGGACGAAGGCGCCCGCCGAATGAACGCCGCCGATCAGCTCGACGACGATATCGGCGTCGCGATCGATGACGTCGAGGGCCGAGGTCGTCAGTAGCGAGCGGTCGATGCCCGGCCGGATTCTGCCCGGAGCGCGGACGAGGATTCGATCGATGTCGAACAAGGTGCCGAAACGGTTGGCGATTCGTGTGCGCTCCTGTCCGAGGAGCGCCACGAATCCCTGCCCTACCGTTCCGCAGCCGAGAAGTGAGACCTTGATGCGTTTCATACGGCCACCGCCACGGCTGTGACACTGGCGAGCGCCTGATCGAGATCGGCGATCAAATCACGCACGTCCTCGAGTCCGACGGAGAGACGAATGAGGCCGTCGCCGATGCCCACTTTCCGCCGTACCTCGGGCTCGACCGACGCGTGCGTCATCGTCGCAGGATGGCAGAAGAGGCTCTTGACGCTGCCGAGCGATTCCGCGAGCGTCCATAGCCGGAGTTTGCGCGTGAAAGCGCGCGTCGACTCGACGTCTGCACCGAGGTCGAATGAAATGATCGCGCCGAAACGCTCCATTTGCCGGCGCGCGACGGCGTGGCCCTCGTGATCGGCAAAGCCCGGCCAGTACACCCGCGAGATTCCCGGCTGCTCGCGCAGCCACTTCGCCAATGTTTCGGCGTTGTCGCAATGGCGCTGGACGCGGAGCCCGAGGGTCTTCGTACCGCGCAGAATCAGGTAGCAGTCCTGAGGTCCGGGAACGGCGCCGATGGCGTTCTGGAAGAACTTCAGCTCCGCCGCGAGCGCCTCGTCGTTCGTGATGACGACGCCGCCGAGGACGTCGGAATGGCCGTTGATGTACTTCGTCGTCGAGTGCAGGACGATGTCCGCACCCAGCGCTAACGGATGCTGCAACAGCGGCGTTGCGAACGTGTTGTCGACGACGGTACGAACGCCGGTCCGCCGCGCGATGGCGGCACAGGCGGCAATGTCGATGATCTTCAGGAGCGGGTTCGATGGCGTTTCGAGCCACAGAAGCTTCGTGCCGGGCCGGATGGCGGCGGCGACGTTGGCGTGATCGCTCGCGTCGACGAACGTGAACTCCACGTCGAACTTCGCGAAGAATTTCGTGAAGATGCGCCACGCGCCGCCGTAGAGGTCCTGCGTCGAAACGACGTGATCGCCCGCTTTGAGCAGCGACAGAACGCCGTGAATCGCCGACATCCCGCTGGCAAACGCGACCCCGTATCGCGCGCCCTCGAGTGCGGCGAGATTCTCTTCGAGCGCGCGCCGCGTCGGATGATCGGTGCGCGCGTAGCAGAACCCTTTGTTGATCCCGGGCTCCGTTTGCCGGAAGGTCGAGGTCTGGTAGATCGGGAACGCGACGGCGCCGGTGGCGTCGTCGTCAGGCTGTCCGGCGTGAATGGCGAGGGTATCGAAACGGTAAGACATGACGTGATCTCCATGC
>DASXIH010000253.1:0-3582 GCA_036498125.1 Thermoanaerobaculia bacterium | reverse complement strand
GCGAAGGAAGGCTTCACCGACGAGGTCTTCGGCCACTTTCACGAGAAGCTCGTCATGCCGGGCGACAGCGCGACGGTGACGATCCTTCCTCCCTGGTACGAAAGCGGCGAGGCGATGCGCATCGATCCCGCAACCGGCGAGTTCGAGTTCGTGGTCGTATGAGTCTCTCCGTTTCGTTCCTCGGCACCGGCACCTCGACCGGCGTTCCGGTCGTCGGCTGTTCCTGCCGCGTCTGCACGTCGACGAACCCGAAGAACAAGCGGCTCCGGCAGTCGGTGAAGTGCGTCGCGAACGGAAAGCACTTCCTCATCGACACGTCGCCGGACCTGCGCATGCAGCTTCTGCGCGACCCGATCCCGCGGCTCGACTTCGTCCTCTTCACGCACTCGCACGCCGATCACCTGATGGGGCTCGACGACATCCGCCCCTTCAACTTCCGGCAGCGCGAGTCGATCCCCGCGTACGCGAACATTCCGACCGTGAAAGCCATCCGGCGCGCGTTCAGCTACATCTGGGATGCGTCGTCGCAGATCGGCGGCGGGAAACCGCAGCTCGAGCTGATCGAAGTGACCACCGCCTTCTCCCATGACGGGATCGACATCATCCCGATCCCCGTCGAGCACGGCGACTGGACGATCCTCGGATTCCGCATCGGCAAGTTCGCCTACATCACGGACACCAACGGCATCCCGCCGGCGTCGATGGAAATGCTGCGCGGCGTCGAGATCCTGGCGCTCGACGGCCTGCGCGTCTCGCCGCACCATCCGACGCATTGGGTGATCAGCCAGGCGGTCGACGCGGCCGAGAAGATCGGCGCGCGGGAGACGTGGCTGATCCACTTGACCCATGAGGTTGATCATGACGAGGTGGAGGCGACGCTGCCGGGGGGGATACGGCTGGCTTATGACGGGCTGCGGCTGGAGGTGGGGGATTGAGGTTCGAGGTTCGAGGTTCGAAGGAAGAGGTGAGAGAAGGACTGCCCGCGAATGCGCTTTCTTCCCTCTTCCCTCGAACCTCGAACTTCGAACCTCAATCCCCGTTATGAAAACGATCCCGCGCATCAACCGCATCCACGCCGCCGTCACCTCTCCCCCCTCCAAGTCCTACTCCGTCCGCGCACTCCTCCTCGCCGCGATGTCCTCCGGCGCGACGACGATCACGAACTGCCTCGACGCGGATGACACGCGCTACGCGCTCGAGGCGCTGCGGACGATCGGATTTCAGGTCAGCGGCGCATTCAAGGGTGGAGTCACGATCGGGGAGCGGATCTCGATGTCGGCGAACGAGGTCGATCTCTTCATCGGCAATGCGGGAACGGCGATGCGATTCCTCACGGGCTGGCTCGCGTTCACGCCGGGGCGGTTCATCCTCCGCGGCGAAGAGCGGATGCACAACCGGCCCATCGGCGATCTGGTGGACGTGCTCCTCTCGATCGGCGCGGAGGTCGAGTACGTCGAGAACGAGGGCTACCCGCCGCTGCGCATTCGCGGGAAGAAGGTCCGCGGCGGATTCGAAGTGACCGTCGACGCCGACACGTCGTCGCAATTCGCATCGTCACTGATGCTCGCCGGCGCAACGCTGCCCGGCGGCATCACCGTGCATCTGCGCACCGTGGCGAGCGCGCCGTACATCGACGTGACCGTCGACATCCTCCGCGCGTTCGGCGCCGAGGTAGAACGGAGCGGGAACAGCGTGAACGTGCGCGGCTCGAGGCTCGCGCGCGACGAGTACCGCGTCGAGGGCGACTACTCCTCCGCTTCGTACTGGTTCGGCGCCGCGGCGGCCACCGGAGGCGAGATTCGGGTTTCGGGCGTCGTGAGGGAGAGCGTCCAAGGCGACGCGCGGTTCATCGACATTCTCGAGCGGATGGGCTGCACGGCCGAGTGGAGCGACGGCGTCACGTTGAAAGGGCCGCGGCAGCTCCGCGGCGGCACGTTCGACTGCAACAGCACGCCCGACCTCGTCCCGACGCTCGCCGCGATCGCGCCGCTCGCCTCGGAACCGGTGGAGATCGTGAACGTCGCGAATCTGCGCGTCAAAGAGTCCGACCGCCTCGCCACCATCACCTCGGAGCTCCGCAACCTCGGAGCCAAAGTCGAGGAGCGGCCCGACTCTTTGCGCATCGAGCCTGGTTGGTCAAACGTGCCGGCAACCATCGAGACGCACAACGACCACCGCATCGCCATGGCCTTCGCCATCGCGGGCCTAGCGCGCGGTGGCGTTACGATTGCCAACGAGCAAGTCGTGTCGAAGTCGTATCCGCGGTTTTGGAAGACTCTCGACGAGGTCGTCGAAAGCAGCAGCCGCTGATGCCGAGCTGGTATCTCCTCCTCGCCCTCGCGTTCATCATCGCGAACGGCTACTTCGTGGCGACGGAGTTCGCGATGATCAAGGTGCGGCCGACGCAGCTGGCGGAGCTGGCGGCCGAGGGGAGCAGCCGCGCGAAGATGGCGCGGCGGATCACCAAGCGGCTCGACTCATACCTCTCCGCGACGCAGCTCGGCGTCACGCTCGCATCGCTCGCTCTCGGGTGGGTCGGCGAGCCGGCGTTCGCTGACCTGATCCAGCCGCTCTTCAGCCGCTACGGCCCGTTCAGCGTCTCGATCGCGCACTCGATCTCGGCGACGCTCGCGTTCGTCGTCATCACGACGCTGCACATCATCTTCGGCGAGCTGGGACCGAAGTACGTCGCAATCGGAAAGCCTCTCGGCACGGCGCTCTGGACTTCGCACGTCCTGCGCGTCTTCTACATCGTCGCCTTCCCGGCGATCTGGTTTCTCAACAAGAGCTCGAACCTCATCCTTCGCGCGATCGGCGTACGGCCGGCTACGGAGATGGAGGTCACGCACTCGCAGGAAGAGCTGCGGCTCATCCTCGCGCGCAGCGAGAAGGCAGGCGTCCTCTCAGAGGAGAACCGCGAGATCATCGAAGGCGTCTTCCAGTTCTCGAAACGGACGGCGCGACAAATCATGGTGCCGCGCACCGACGTCGCGATCCTCTCGACCACGAAATCGATCGAGGAGAACCTCGAGAAGATCCGCACCACGCGCCACACGCGTTACCCGCTGTGCGACGGGACGCTCGACCAGACGATCGGCCTGATCCACGTGAAGGACCTGCTGCTCGCGCAGCTCCGCGGCCCCGGCCGACCGCTCGCGGACTTGAAGCGCGAGCTGCTCTTCGTCCCGGAGAACAGCACCGTCGAAACGCTCCTCTCGCAGTTCATCGAGTCGAAGACGCACATGGCGATCGTGCTCGACGAGTACGGCGGCGCGAGCGGCATCGTGTCGCTGGAGAACATCACGGAGGAGCTCTTCGGGCAGATCCAGGACGAGTTCGACCGCGAGCGTCCGGAGATCGAGCCGCTCGGCAACGGCCGTTACCGCGTGCGCGGCGACTACCTGATCGAGGACCTCACCGACCGGCTGAAGGTCGACGTCGGCGAGCCGGCCGAGGAGACGATCGGCGGATACGTTCAGGCGCGCATCGGACGCGAGATCGCGCGCGGCGACCGTTGCATGCTCGGCGACCTCGAGATCGAAGTCGTCGAGGCGGAGCGCTTCCGCGTCCGCTGGGTCATCG
>DASXIH010000252.1:0-2633 GCA_036498125.1 Thermoanaerobaculia bacterium | reverse complement strand
CGCCGACGGCGCGCTTGAACGCGATCGCAAGATCGCCGGTGCCGGTCGCGCAGTCGAGGACGCGGTCGCCGCGCTTCGCGCCCGACCAGCGGACGGTCTTCCGGCGCCACCGGTGGTGTACGCCGCCGGAGAGGATCGTGTTCGCGCGGTCGTAGCGTCCGGCAATGCTGCCGAACATGGCGCGAATGCGATGAGGATCAGGTCCTGTGGTCATAGAATCGGCCCGCGAATATGCGCGACTTCGCTTTCATCCAGACGGCCTCGCAGCGGCTGTTCGTCGGATGGGGACCGTTCGAGCAGTTGCCTTTTCGGCGGCCGGAGCGGCCGGCATTTTACGTCACCGACTTTTTCCTCGACGATCCGCACCCGTGGCGGCATCCGGCGGAGTGGGAGGAGCTGTCGGTCGAGCAGTTCGCGGAGCGGATTGGCGAAGGCGAAACATTGCGCGTCGATTGGCAGCCGGCGCCGAATGACGAGTTCGCGCGTCTGTTCCACTCCGCGCAAGATGCGATGGCGCAGGGCGTCTTCAACAAGATCGTCCCGATCGTGTTCGAGAGCGGAGAGGCGAGCGCCGATCCGCGGCAATGGCTCGTGAACGAGCTGACGTCGCTCCCGAGCGGGATGTGGGCGTACGGTTACTCGTATCACTCGCACGGAATGATCGGCGCCACGCCGGAGCTGTTGTTCCGGTCGGAGCGGCGCGGCTACGCGACGATGGCGCTGGCCGGCACGCGCCCGGTAGCGCGCGCCGAGGAGTTGCTGCACGATCCGAAGGAGCTGCGGGAGCACCGCTTCGTCGTGGATGACATCGTGCGGCGGCTGGCGCCGTTCGGAAACCTGGAGCTCGGACCAATCGGCGTCATGCGCCTGCCGAACATCGCGCACCTCATCACGCCGATTTACTTCGCGGAGAACGGCGCGGAGAAGATGTCGTTCGCGGAGATGATCCGGCGGCTTCATCCGACCGCGGCGCTCGGCGTGTCGCCGCGCAATGAAGCGGGCGAGCGCTGGCTGCGCGAGGCCGATCGCGGCGTGAAGCGACGGTCGTTTGGCGCGCCGTTCGGACTGGAGCGCGAAGACCGATCCGCCCTCGCGGTCGTCTCCATCCGCAACGTCCAGTGGCACGGTACGTCCCTCCGCGTCGGCTCGGGCGCCGGCCTGCTGCCGGAGAGCCAGCTGGAGCGCGAGCTCGAAGAGCTGCGCCAGAAGCGCGCACAGGTGAAGGCTTTGTTTGGTCTGGATGCGCTAGTGCCCGCATGACGAACATCGAGCTCGCGCGGCGGACGATCGCCGCGATCCGCTCCCACGG
This sequence comes from Thermoanaerobaculia bacterium, assembly GCA_036498125.1. GTDB lineage: Bacteria > Acidobacteriota > Thermoanaerobaculia > Gp7-AA8 > Gp7-AA8 > DASXHZ01. Next base: position 1,324 of record DASXIH010000252.1, on the reverse strand, counting down.
CGTCACCGATTTCTGCGTCTGTGCCGGGTCGCGCAATGCGCCGCTGCTCGCCGTGCTCGCGAAGACGGAACAGATCAAGATCTACACGTTCGTCGACGAGCGGAGCGCCGCCTTCTTCGCCCTCGGCGTCGGGAAGCGCCATGGCCGGCCGGCGTGCGTCGTGACGACGAGCGGTACGGCGGTCGCGGAGCTCCTTCCGGCGGCGATCGAGGCGCACTACTCGGGCGTACCGCTGGTACTGCTGACCGCGGATCGTCCGGCGCGGTTCCGCGGCACCGGCGCGCCGCAGTCGATCGACCAGCAGGCGATCTTCGGCGTGCACGCGGCGACTCGGATCGACGACTGGGACGGCCGCAGCGCCCTGCACATGAACGTCGAGTTCGATGAGCCGCTGATTGATGGGGACGCGTGACTGAGGTGACGGAAAAGCCACTGGTGCTCATCGGCGGCCTCGGCGCCGGCGATCGCGATCGCGTGCGCGAGTTTGCGCTGCGATTGAACGCGCCGGTCTATACGGAGCCGTTGTCGGGCCTTCGCGAGGACGAGGCGCTCCGCGATCTGCTGGTACTGAATGAGCGGTCGCTTTCACAGGGCGGATTCGACGGCGTCATCCGGATCGGCAACGTCCCGACGCTCCGCTTCTGGCGCGATCTCGACCGCAGCGACCTCGGGGTGACGAGCTTCAGCCGGTTGCACTTTCCGGGGCTCTCCCGCGGCGAGGTGCACTCGATCGACGCGCTGCCGGAGGTGAAGCGGCGAACTCGCGACGACGCGTTCTTCACCGCCGATCGCGAGCGACGCGCGCGTTTCGAGGCGATCCTCGACGCCGAGCCGGAGTCCGAGCTTGCGATGTTCCGGAAGCTCTCACGCGAGCTGCCGTCCGGCTCTCACATCTACCTCGGCAACTCGCTTCCGATCCGCGAATGGGACCTCGCGGCGACGCGCGAGCAACGCGGCTACGTCATCGAGGCGAATCGCGGCGTCAACGGCATCGATGGGCAGCTCTCGACCGCGTTCGGCTGGGGCGCCGACGTCGCGATCGTCGGCGATCTGACGGCGCTCTACGATCTCAACGCGCCGTGGATCCTTCCCCAACTCGTCTCCAGGCCGCGCGTCATCGTGATCAACAACTTCGGCGGTCGCATCTTCGAGCGCGTCCCGACCGGCGCTCCGGAGTTGGCGATCAACGAACATGCGATCGCGTTCGACAAATGGGCCGCGATGTTCGGGCTCGAAGTGACCGAGCTACGCCCGGACGCCGAGGCTTCGCGGCGCGTCTGGAAGCAGCTGTCGTGATCACGTTCTTCAACGGGTTCCTCGGCGT
>DASXIH010000251.1:0-7471 GCA_036498125.1 Thermoanaerobaculia bacterium | reverse complement strand
ACGGCCCGCTCGCGCCGGAGGAGGCGGCGGCACGCTCGAAGGAGATGGCGTTACGAGCGCTCGCCCTCGACTCGCAGCTCGCTGAGTCGCACGTTCCGCTGGCCGCAGTCGCCATCTTCCAGGAATGGAACTGGAACCTCGCCGAGGAAGAGGTGGCGCGCGCGCTCGAGCTCGACCCGCTCTCGGACGCGCACTCTCTTCGGGGCTACATCCTCGAGGCCCGCGGCCGGCCGGAGGAAGCCATCGCCGAGATGCGCCGCGAACGGAACATCTACCCGCCATGGCCGGTCGCCGAGAACGACGTCGTCCTGGCCCTCTATCTGGCCCGGCATTCTGATGAGACCATCGCCGAGGGTTTGCGTGTGCTGGCCCTACGCCGAGGAGCAGCGTCGTCCGTTATTGCGTCGCAAGAGCGCTGCTCGCGAAAGGACGCATCGACGAGGCGGCTGCGCAGCAGGAGATCAACCTTTCGCAGTTTCCCGACTATCCATATTCGATCGCGGAGCTGGCGGTGACCGCCGCGCGGCGTGGCGATCGGGCGGGATTCGCAAAACGGATGGCTCAACTGGAGACTCTTCGGTCCGGCGATCGCCGCCGCCACGTTGACTACGCGCGGGCAAGCGCTCTGGCCCAATCGAACGATGCCGATGGCGCGTTCCGGGCGCTTGATGCATCGTACCGCGCGCACTATCCGTTCCTCTGGCGCGTCCGCACCGATCTCGCGTTCGATTCGATCCGTAAGGACCCGCGGTACGGAGAATTGCTGGCCCGGCTCAACGTGAACGGCTGAAACACGCTCGCCGAATCCCACATCCGGTCACAGCTGACACGAGATCGGATCATACGAGCCGCGACGAACGATGACACGTACGCGTCATGAGATCGCGTGAATGCGCGACAGGATCGAGCCGAGGATGAAGGGGGATCGCATTCGCACGCTTTCGGAGTGCGTGAGCGCATCGCCGGATCGCGATGACGCCGACCGCGATCATCTTTGACGTGGAGCGCGATCACGTCAACGCGTGACGCGATCGCGCCGACGCGTTCGGAGAACGCGTGAATGCGCCGGCCGATCACATCCAACGCGTTGTCGGATGACATGCACTCGATCCGCGATCACATGAACGCGTGGCGAGATGGCATGAGCGTGTCACACGATCGCATGAACGCGTCCACGGCTGATGTTGCATGTGATCCGCCATCACATGAACACGTGGCGAGATGGCACGAGCGTGTCACACGATCGCATGAACGCGTCCCCGGCTGATGTTGCATGCGATACGCGATCACACGAACGCGCCGCGAGATGGCATGAATGCGTCGCGCGATCGCATGAACGCGTCCGCGATCCACGTCGAACGTGTCGCGAGATCGCGTAAACGCGTCCGGCGATGACATTCCTGCGACTCGCGGTCGCGTCGGCGCGTCGCGCGACCGGGTGAGCGCGTCGTTACGGTCACAGGAACGCGTCCAGCGATGACATTCATGTGATCCGCGGTCGCATCAAAAGTACGGCGCCACGTTCGCGGCGATGATCCGCATCTCGTCGTCGCTGAGCGGCACGGTCGTCCGGAACGTCAGCCACTCCTGGCGAGCGTACGGCGGTCCGAGGTCGCTGCCGAAGAGGGCGCGTTTGAGGCCGACCTGGCGGATGCGGGCGGCGAAGCGTTTCAGCTCTTCTTCCGGCTGCTGGTCGGCGACGGTGGCGACGTCGAAGTAGAGGTTTTTCGTGCGGGAGTCGCCTTTCTGGATCGCGTCGGCGAAGACGCCGAGGGCGGAGTCGGTGTAACCGGGGCCGCCGCCCGCGAAGTGCGCGATCTGGACGACGACGTCCGGCGCCTCGGGGAGCAGTTGGTCGAGAAAGACCTGCGAGTGTTCGGCGCCGTAGCTGGGGTCGATCGTCCAGAGGTGCGCCACGATCGGCATGCGCAGCCGGTTGGCGGCGCGGAAGAACTCCTTCATCTTCGCCACGTGCTGCGGGTTCTTCAGGTCGATCTGCGAGTTGCCGAAATGCAGCTTCACGCCCTTGAACCGGCCGCTCTTCGCGCAGCGTTCGAGCTCGCCGAGGGCGTAGTCCTTCAGCGGATTCACGCTCATGAAGGCGATGAGCCGGCCGGGATAGCGCGCGGCCTGATCGGCGTTCCAGTCGTTCTCCGCGCGCACTTTCTCGATCTCGTTCTCGACGTTCTTGTGAAACGGGCTGCCGAACCAGTATGCGGCCGAGAGCACCACCGCGCGCCGGATGCCGGCGGCGTCGAGATTCTTGATCAGCGCATCGGCGTTATACTCCGTGCGGATCGTCGGGCCGGGGAAGATCGGCGACTCCGCGGCGATGCGCCACTTCCCGTCGCCGCCCTTGCGCAACGACATCTGCACCTCGCCGAAATTCTTGTCAGGACGAGTCAGGTAGCCGGCGAGGTAACCGCTCTCGCCATCGAGGTGGACGGCCACCGGCGTCACGGTGTACGCCCGCGCGAAGCGGCCGCCGAGGTAGTCGGCGACGTCGGCACGGCCCTGGATCCAGTTGTGATCGTCGAGCGTGAAGACGACGCTGTCCTCGGTAAAGAGGTCCTGGAGCGCCTGCTTGTCGTTCCAGTGCGCGGCGCGGTCGGCCAGCAGCTGCGCGATCTCCGGCGGCACGTCGACCGCGGCCAGCGGATGTCCCGCGCTGAGCTTCGCCGCTTCCGCGCTGATGAGGTGCTGATGGTGGTCCGCCGCGGGCGCCAAGTTGCACGACGGCGCGGAGTCGGTGGTTGCGCAGGCGGCGAAGAGAAGGGATGCAAGAACGGCGAGCGCGCGGTTCATGCGCGCATAGTACGACAGCCTTCGTAGGGTGCTCGCGGAGTTCTCTAAACAGCGATAGTCGCTTTGCGAGCTGCGAACGCCGCGATGACGTCGAGCCCCCGCTCGACGTCCGCGCACGTGTTCGCGAGGCCGACCGACATCCGGACGGCGCCGAAGGTCTCCTTCGACTTCGTATTCGCGACGAATCCGAACGCGTGCTCCGCGGCGCCGGGGTTACAAAAACAGCCGCCTCGCAGTGACACGCCGGCCTCGCGCGCTCTTCGCTCGACCTCGGTGTACGGCACGCCATCGACGTTGAACGCGACCGTGCCGCCACGCGCGGAACAGTCGGGCGGGCCGTAGATCGTCACGTGCGGCATGGCGGCGAGCTCGCCGAGGAGGATGTGGGTCAGCTTGCAGACGTGCGCGGAGAGGCGGAGCATCTTCACCTCGTCCAGCAGCGCGAAACCCGGCTCGAGCGCGGCGACGGCGAGGAAGTTCGTGGTGCCGTCTTCGAACGCCTCGTGGCCCGCTTTCAGTTCGTGCGTTTCGTTCGCCACCGAGACGTACTCGATCGTGCCGCCGGAGAACCACGGCCGGCGCAGCTTCGCGAGCGACTCGCGCCGCGCGATCAGTGCGCCGACGCCCGTCGGATAGCCGAAGAGTTTGTAGAACGAGAGCGCGACAAAGTCCGCCGGACAGTCGTGAAGGCTCAGCGCGTGACTCGGGACGAACGCGGCGACATCCAGCAGAACATCGAAGCCGCGGCTCTGCGCCGCAGCAACGAGCGTGAGCGGATGGCGCACGCCGGAGAAATTCGACTGAGCGGGAAACGCGAGGAGGCCGGGGCCGTCGCCGAGGTGATCGAGTGCGTGATCGAGGCGAAGATCGTGATCGAGCGGGAGCACGCGAACGGGCGCGCTCGCACGCCGGGCGTATTCGCGAATGCCGTTGACGGAGTTGTGATTGTCGGCGGAGAGGACGCAGGACGTCGCAGCGGAGAAGGGATACGACTCCGCGACGAGCTTGATGGCAGCCGTCGTATTCGCCGTGAAGACGACGTCGTGCGTCGATTCGTCGACGTCGAAAAACTCCAGCACGCGCCGCCGCGCGTTCTCCAGAATCTCGCTGCTCGCGCGCGACGCCTCGGAATCCGAATGCGGATTGCCGAACACGCCGGACGCCAGCAGCGCCTGATGCGCGCGCAGCTGCGATGCGCCGTACAGCCCCGCGCCGGTGTAGTCGAGGTACGCATGATCGCCGAGGCGTGCGAATTCGCGCTCCCGAAGCTCGGTCAGCATCCGTCTCTCCCCGGCTCGTAACGGCGTCCGGCAATGCCGTTGCGGAGAAAGTAGACGCTGCGAAAGCCGCGCATCTGCAGGATCACCCACGCCTGCGCCGCATGCGCGCCCCCCTCGGACAGCAGCACGATCGTGTCGTCGCTCTTGAATGCGGCGCTCGCGATCTGGTCCATCGGGATGCTCTCCGCATTCGCGGCGTGACTCTTCGCGAACTCGTCTTTCGAGCGGACGTCGACGAGTCTCAGGCTCTTCTTCTGTTTGATCCACTGATTGAGCTCGTCTTGTGTGACGTGGTCTTCCTCGTTCGCAATCGACTTCCCCAGCCGGTCGAGCGATGCGGTGCCGGGATCTCGCGCGAAAAGCGCGAGGACTCCCGCCGTGGCGGCGATCGTTGCGAGTGTCCGTCTCACGATGCGGCCTTGAATCGTTCCGCGAGTTTGAACATCGTCAGCGCCATTGCGACGACGGCGAAGACGACGACGCCGTAGGGGACGTGGAGAAGTTGCGGGAGGGTTTCAGTGCCTCTCGGAGTGAGGTTGTAGAAATGACCGTCGCCGAGGCCGGCGGCGCCACACAGAAGCACGCCGGTGAAGAGGCCGAAGACGACGGCGAGGCCGTCGGCGCGGCCGGTGGCGGCGGAGACGCACGACGTTCCGGGGCAGAGTCCCGCAGCGACGAAGCCGGCGCCGAAGATCAAACCGCCGAGCAGTTGCGGGACGAGGTACGTCTCGGGAACCGAGATGCTCGCGAGATCGATGACGCCGAGGCGTGCGAGCCAGAAGACGCCGAGCATCGCAGTCACGATCGCGGTGAACATCACTTTGAAGACGGTCAGATCGGTGAAATAGAACTGGCCGGCGAGCTTGCGGGAGTCGCCGAGGCCTGCGCGCTCGAGCGCGAAACCGAAGGCGATCCCGATCAGCATCGCGGTCATAACCAGGACCTTCGTACAAGCGGCGCCAACGCGTACGCGCCGGCGAACGCGGCGATCATGAAGATCCAGCCGCCGACGCTCAGCAGCGCGCCGCCGGTGAGTGCGAGGCCGCTCGTGCATCCGCGCGCGAGGACGGCGCCGAGGCCCATCACGGCGCCGCCTGCGAACGCGAGCGACATCCGCGATCCTCGCTCGACCTTCCACTGCACGCGTCCCGCGAGGAGCGCCGACAGGAATCCGCCGATGATCACGCCGCCGATCTCGAGCAGTAGCCATTGCGACTGATGGAGGCTCGGCGCGTTGATCACCTTCGCCGCGACGGTCGTGAACGCGCCGGAAGCGCCCAGGCCGCGGCCGGCCAGCACGTACGACGCGAGCAGCACCAGCCCGAGGCCGGTGCCGGCCACGTACGGATCCGAATAGGCCTGCGGACGGCTCATTTCGCCGCCGATGCCTCCACCGGATACTCGGTATGCCGCGACCAGTCCTGGAACGACCCGTCGTAGAGGAGCACCGGATGTCCGAGGAGCCGCGCCGCGAAGAGCATCGCGGTCGCCTGCTGGCCGATGTGGCAGTAGCCGATGACCGTGTCGCCCGATTTGACGCCCGCCTTCGTGAAGAGCGCCTGGAGCTGCGCGTTCGACTTGATCGCGTCGTGATCGTCGGAGATCTGGTCGTACGGGATGTTCTTCGCGCTCTTGACGTGTCCGCGGCGATGCTTCTCGCCGTGCTGGCCGCCGATGCTCTCGCCGGAGTAGAAGTTCGACGAACGGCCGTCGACGATCGCGAAGCCTTTCGCGCCGATGTGGGCGTTCACGAACGCGGCGTCGACGACGATCGGCTTTGTCTTCAGCGGCGCCAGCTCACCGGTTTTCGCGGCAGGCACTTCCTTCGTGACCGCGCCGCCGTTCGCCACCCACGCGTCCTGTCCGCCGTCGAGGAGCGACGAGTGCGCGCCGAGGCCGGCATAGTCGAGGGTGAAGAGGATGCGGGTGGAGGGGGAGACCCAGTCCTCACCGTAGTAGACGACGACGCGCGAGTCGTCGGAGATCCCGAGCGCCTCGAGGTGCTTCTTCAACTCGTCGGCGGGCGGCATCTCCAGCATCAGTCCCTTCGGCGTGTGATTGGAGATCGAGAGGTCGGACATCGACACGTATCGCGCGCCCGGGATGTGGGCGGCCTCGTAGCCCTCTTTGTCACTGACGTGAAGGAGTACGAGATTGGGATCGTGAAGGTGCTGGGCGAGCCACGCGGGCGTGACGACGAGCGAGTCGCGCGCACCTGCAACGGCAAAGAGTAGGGACAGAACAACGTGGAACATGGGGGGCGGCCTCCTTTTCCAGCAGGATCGGGCCGCGCCGCGCCGGCGTCACGTCAATTGCGGCGAACTGGACTCAGTTTGATGTGAACGGGACGAACATCGCCTCGAACGCCTTGCGCCGGCTGCGGCTCAGGCGCACGTTCGTCCCGTCCGCGAGGATCAACGCGCAGTCGCCGCGGAACATGGGGTGCACTTCGCGGACGCGGTCGAGGTTGACGATTGCGGACCGGTGCACGCGGAAGAACTTGCGCGTATCGAGTTGCTTCTCGATGTCTTCCATCGTCTGCCGTAGCAGGTGCGCGCTCTTGCCGGCGTGCAGGGAGACGTAATAGCCGGCCGCTTCCACCCAGTCGATCTGGTCGGCCTCGACGACGACGCTCTTCCCCCGCGCCGGAATCAGGAAACGTTTCGGCGCGCGTTCCGCGAGCAGCTCGGCGATGCCCGACGGCATCTTCCCCCGCGCCCGCTTCTTCGCATGCTCCAGCGCCTCGGCGAAACGGCGGTCGTCGAACGGCTTGAGCAGGTAGTCGATCGCATGCACCTCGAAGGCGCGCAGCGCATAGCGGTCGTACGCCGTCACGAAGACGATCGCGGGCACCGCCTCCGGGCCGATCTGCTCGAGGAGTGCGAAGCCGTCGACCTCCGGCATCTGGATGTCGAGAAACATCAGGTCGGGATGCGTGCGCGCGATGAGCGGGGCTGCGTCCGCGCCGCTCGTGTCTCCCACGACGCGGACTTCGGAGTCATGTTTCAGGAGAGCGCGAATGGCGTCGCGCGCGAGGGGCTCGTCATCGACGATCACCACGCGCAGCGGCTCGCTCACGCGACCTCGCTCCACGGAATCGACAAAGAAGCACGCACGCCGCCGTTCGCGCTGGCGAGGTCGAAGCGGGCGTCGTCGCCGTAGAGGTGACGCAGGCGTTCGTTCGTGTTGCGCAACCCGATGCCGCCGCGGGAGATATCGCCCAACACGCCACTGTTGAACACCTCGATGGTCAGCCGGCCGCCGCTCCGGAAGGCGCGGATGTCGACGACGCCGGGGCTCGCCATCGTGGCGATTCCGTGCCGCACCGCGTTCTCCGCGAGCGGCTGCAGCAGGAGCGTCGGCACCGCGGCCCTCCTCGCTTCGGG
>DASXIH010000250.1:0-11890 GCA_036498125.1 Thermoanaerobaculia bacterium | reverse complement strand
TCCGGTTTCAGCGTGAGGACGTCGCGCTGGATTTCCAACGCATCGTAGAGATTCCACCGCGGATCATGGGCAAGGCCGTACTGTACATGCGCGATATCGATGCGCTCCGGCTCGAACAGCACACCGATAAACGTGCGAAGGGCGGTTCGGAGAAACTCGGACGGGCGTCTCGAGCGAACGAGATCAAGAAGGAGAAGACCTGAGAGTTTCATGAGTGTGACGTTCACGGCAGTGGCGACCATCGTCCAGACCTCGTAGCTCATTTCCCAGATCACACCAGGATCAGGAGTGCCGCCGTTGGCCCGCACCTCTTCCCACAGCGACCACGATTCCGGTGCGTCGTGGAACATGCCGTCGACTTCCTCCTGAAAGAGAGATCGGAGACTCGCGAGCGTGTCGCGTCCAGTGTCGGGTGCATCCGCCGTCCACACCGCTCGAAACGTCGGCTCAAGAAGGGTCGCGACGGCGTACTCTACGAAGCCCTGAAACGCCATGCTTTCGACCGCCTTGAGCGCGACGACGAGCCGCGTTCTTCGATCGTTCGTCCCCGCTTCACTGAAGCGCGTGACGAAGTTCGACCCTGCAAACCGTCCCGATTGTCGTTGCCGGAGAGCGTCGATAAACAGCAGGCCAAAAAGGACGTACTGCGCGGCTTTCATTCGGTCGTCGGCAGTGAGGTCTCCCATATGCGCGGCCAGCCCATCCGTGTGCAGGAGCTGGGGCCACAGTTCCTCAAACCAGTCCTCCAGGAGCCGAAGCACGACGGACGCTTCGGTCGGAGTTTTCAGGCATCGTGCGACAACGCCATACACCATCGCGTGAAGGACATTCACCCGCACCATTGGCGATAGCTCTTCCGATTCCAAGAAGCTTTCGAACATCGGGAGATGCACGTCGGGAGAAATAAAGACGTGACGCGTGAGGACGCTACGGGACGAGAACGCGACAGCCGGATGGTTCCAGCTGATCAGCCGCCGAACCTTTTCCTCATGTAGTCGAAGATCGCCTAGCGTGATGAGATGGCCGACGTCGAGGAGCGCGCGTTTTGTTCGGTTGTCGTCGAAGATGCCAGCGAGCACGCGGTCCTTGATCATCACGCGTGAGAGGACGCTCCCGAGCACGTCGATGAGCAGGTCGCCCGTCTTGTTCGAGGCGAATCGTGCGATCGAGCGCTTGCCAGCGTCGGGTGCGAGACCGGGTAGGTTGCGCACGAAGTCGCGAAGAAGATCGATCAGCGGATACAGCGCACGTTCGTCGTCGATGATGTGCAGACCAAGGTTGAGACAGAGTGTCGTAAGCGCCGACACCGCGGCGCGGCTTCGCGGCAGGTGCAGGATACTGACGCGGTTTCGCAGCTCACGGAGCGGTCTGTATGCTCCCTCCAAGTCTCCCGCAAGTCGCTTCCGGTTCCAGGAGGCGTACAGCAACAGTGCGGCTCGGTCGCGAAGTGTCGGTTGACCTGATACAAGGATGTCAAGGAGCCGGTCGTCGAATCCGAGTTGATACGCGACCTGCGCGGCGAGAAGCTGCGGTTCGAGGCTCTTGTCGCGGCTGAGCGCCGAAAGAATGGACGTTGCGAGCTGACGATGGCCGCTGTCGTACACGGTGTGAATGACATCCGCGAGGAATTGGCGGCTGTCCGGTCGGTCGACCTGCGCCAGCTGAATCAAGAGCGCCGGTGTCGCGGTCCCGCGCACGAGCGCGAAGCTGAGCGCGAGCTCCAGCGCTCCACGGAGCTGCGGAAAGCTTCGGTCGCGGATGACGTCGAGGTGGAGCGCGATGCGCTCCGCGGTGACGCTGCCAATGACTACTTCCGCAAGAAGAAATTCGAAGACTCGCTCGTACGTGACGAAGACGATCTCTGTTGTGCGAAGGAGAGTCTCGTTGCGAATCGCTTCCGTGAGCAGGCTCTCATCGAGGAGGTGCGAATATGACGATCCCTCGCCGCGAGCGATGTCGGCTCCGATTGCCGCGTCGTGGCGCAGGACGTTAACCTCGATTTCGCGCCGGGCCGCTTCGTACATCACGCGCACGATGTGCTCTAGGAGCGTCCAATCCTGCGTCTTCGCGGGATCACCGCCGAGGCATTTGCGAATGTAGGCAGCGAATACTTCGTGGAGTGCGACGACTGGCGGTATCACGCGTCCTTCGAACGCCTCGCAGGTGAGTTTCAAGAACAGCGGGTGGGCAAGGAAGTGGCGTACGGCGGCAGCGAGCTGTTCGTACGACGTCTCGATCGAGTACGCCCGTTTGTAGAGCGCGAAGGCTTGCTCCGCCTCGCCGGTGTTGAACGCATCGAGCTCGACGTATCCGTTAATGCCTGCCTGGAAGTACCGGTCGAGGGGAACGCGAATGGACCGTCGCAAGGCGTGCCACGCCGGAAGCCGGCAGGTGACGAGAACTTTCAGCCGCGCCGATGTCAGCACACGCACGAAGTCGGAGACTCGCGCGGCGAAGTCGCCGCGACGCGCGCTTTCATTCAGGCCATCGAAGACCACGAGCATCTGACGATCGGTGGACTCGAGTGCACTCGTGAGATCGTCCAGCGACGCCTGCGGCTCCATCGCGCCAACGAGCAGTTCGGCGATGTTGCTCTCCCATGGCCACGGCATCGTGCCGCAGTCGAAAATCCAGAGGAGTGTCTTCGACGGCAGCGTCTCGGGAAGGCCCGCGATGAGAAAACTCTTTCCGGTTCCGGCCTTTCCCCCGAGCACCATGAAGACCTTGTCGCTTTCAAGGAAACTCTCGATGCGGGAGACAACGCTGCGTCGAAGGAGTCGGCATTCCGGCATGAACGGGGCGTACGTGCGATCCTGCAACACCGAGCGATTCCACGGGACGAGATGCTCTTCCAACCGGCGAAGGAATGCTGAACTATCAACCGGCAATGCGGAAGCGATGTCGAGGTCTTCGACCGTCCCACCGGCGCGAACGGCCACGAGTGCATCTTCCACTTCGTCGATGGAGGAGAACCGAAGATGCGCCGCCTTCTGCAGGCAGCGATCAAGAAGGACCGCGAGCTCGTGCGGTGCGAGGTTCGGGGCAAGGGACGGCGCCGGGTTGTTGTTGAGGATCTTCGGCCACATGTGCTCGAACGGGTGTTCGCCCGCGACGAGCAGGTACATGAGGATGCCGAACGAGAAGATGTCCGAACGCGCATCGATCTCTCGCCGTGCGAGTTGTTCGGGCGAGGCGAACGCGGGTGTGCAGAATCCGCCGCCCGTCTTAACTGCGCCCGCGTCCGTCCCAGGTTCCGGTAGTTCCTTCGCGATCCCGAAGTCGAGGAGCTTGATGCGGCGGTCCTTCGTGATGAAGACGTTCTCGGGCTTCACATCGCGATGCACTATCCGATGGTCGTGCACGCAGCGCAGTGCGCGGGCGAGTGCGATGCCGATATCGACGGCGTCACGCCAGTGAAGTCGTTTCCGCTCGTGCAAGTGGGCTGCGAGCGTTGTTCCCGAAAGCAATTCGGCCGTAAAGAACCATTGGGCTCCGTCGCGGTCCGCGTCGTAGAGGCGGAGGATGTTCTCGTGTTCAACTCTCGCCATCGCCCGCCACTCAAGCACGAATCTTTCGATCGCGTCCGGTGTCTCGCTGTCGCTCTTGACGACCTTTAGCGCGACATGACGGTCCAACCTTCGGTCGAGTGCGGTGTAGACGATACCCATACCTCCGGCTCCAAGAAAGCCAGTGATTTCGTATCGGCGGCCGACCGTTTCCCCAATTGCGAGCGTCATGCTGTGCGAGTGTTCGACGAGTCTAACGCGGCTCTTCCGCCGATCCGTGATGAAAGAGCCAAGTACACGATGCCTCGAGGCTCATCGCACCTCACCCCCGCTATGCCGATGATGTTGAAGCGCATCACCTACGCCGCCTTGAACCGACTTCGAGATCGCGACGACGCCGCGCTGTGTCAACCATCGGACGATGACTTGCGCGATGCTCTTGCCGTGCGCCTCGCCGATCGACTTCAGAGCCGGGTTGTGGAAGATGTCGTTCTTGCCTTCGGCGAACGGTCCCCACGACTCGATCTGGATGCCGTTCTCCTTCAGAAACTTCTGCCTGAATCGCCTCCGTGACTACCCAGCTGCGCGACTTAAGCGATCAATCGATGCCAGCTTATACGGCTAGAGCGATTCGCGAAGAATGCGTGGTGTGGTCTTCCACGAGAGCGCGTGTCATCGACTGTTGTGACGACAAGCAGTTGCGCGTCCGCAAAGAACGCATGGCGGAAAACCTCGCCGTCTTCGACTTCCAGCTCACAGACGATGAGATGCGCTCCATCGCTACGTCGACACCGGAACGAGCAGCTCCTTCGATCACCGCGATCCGGCGATGGTGAAGTGGCTGAGCGAGGCAAGACGACCGACGTGATTAAAATGGCGCGGGTTCGCACGAAGGGGGGAATGTCATGCTCAAAGCAGCAGCCGGATACGAACGACGTGTGGGCGGCAGGCTCCTGCCCGCGCTGCTCCTACTGCTTCTAGCGCGGCCGTCGATGGCGGCGACGCAGCTCTACCCGCCGTGGTTTCCCCAGAGTCTCTTCACCATCAATCCCGACAACACGACGGTCGAGGACTTCGGCAGCGACACGTTCAAGGTCGGCAAGGCTGATGACCCGCAGACGGTCGAAGTGAAAGGTCGCCACTGGAGCGGATCGCTGTATCCGCCCGGACCGGAGTCGACCTGGGACCAGTGGAACGGCGTCGCGGTCTTCAAGCGCGTTCGGACGCAGCTCGAAGCCAGCGGTTTCCAGCTCGTGTATCTCAATGCCGGCAACGACGGAGCGCACGGCACGTTCCGGCGGGGCAACGGACCGGGAGCGACGTATGTCGACCTCACTCTGACGAACGACGCTCACAGCAACAGCGTGTCGATCGTGGAGCCGGCGGCGAAGGCCCGCACGCTCGTGCTGCGCCCGCCGGCGGCGCAGCCGGAGACGTTCACGGATGCGCAGGACTTTCCGTACATCACGCCGCTCGCCGGCGCGACGCTCCTGACGACGCGTCACGACGACGGACCGCTCAACGTCGCGCTCGCGGACCGGGAGCCGCAATACGCCGGCACCGGCACGCAGTCGAAGATGTACCGCGGCCCGGCGAACGTGTCGCCGCTCGATTTCAGCGGCACGTACGACGCCGCGTTTCGCAGCGCCGGCTGGACGGTCACGGAGAACAACGGCGCGACGGTCACCGCGCATTACGCGAAGAACGGCCGCGATCTCTGGGCCAGGGTCTTCCAGGAAGGCGCCGATGTGTGGGACGTGACGGTCGCCGACGTCGGGAGCGGGCTCAAAGGCGCGCTGGCGAAGAACTGCCGCGTCGCGCTGTACGGCATCAACTTCGATTTCAACAAAGCGACCATTCGTCCGGACTCGGAGCCGGTCCTGCAGCAAGTCGCGTCGGTCATGGCGTCGACTCCGGGTGCGTTCGAGCTCGGCGGGCACACCGATAACGTCGGCGGCGCCGCCTCCAACGCGAAGCTCTCGCAGGCACGCGCGGAGTCGGTGAAGGCGTGGCTCGTTGCGCACGGCATCCCCGCGAGCCGGCTCACGGCCAAAGGCTACGGAGACACGGTGCCGGTCGTGCCCAACAGCTCCGACGCGAACCGTGCCCGCAACCGCCGCGTCGAGCTCAAGAAGTCGGGCTGCTGAAGGTCGGGAAGGCCAGAGATAAGCAGATGACCTATTTGGGTCGCGACATCAATAGGTAATTCGTTTTGCCCCTCCAGACACCTTCTGTTACCATCCGCTTCCCGCTCAGCAACGGAAAACCAAAAGGAGGATTCCCCTCATGGCCCAGGGTCAGAGCAGCAGCTCCGCGGCGGCTTCCACCCCTTCTCCCTCCACCACGGCCACCACGGCCTCGAGCTCATCCCAGCCCGTCATGGCCGAGCACGATCTCCCTATCGTTCTCGACCTTGGCTCCAAGAGCCGCAAGCAGATCCGGCGGCTCCGGAAAGGGCGCGGCAAGCTGATGAACCGCGTGAACACCGTCGTCGAAGAGCTGAAGACGAACGGCAATATCTCGGCGACCGCTCAGCCGATCATCATCGTCGTCAAGCAGCGAAAAGACGACGGCATCCTCGGAATGTTCAACTAAGTCGGGAGGCGAAGATGGACAATCTCAAGCTCGACCGCTCCGTGCAGCGAATCACCATCCTCAAGAAAGATCCCGAGTCGGGGAAGGTCCGGCCGGCCGCCGTCTACCGCGCCAAGGGCCGGAAGAAGAAGACGCCGAAAGCCCTCCGTCCGATCGAGAAGTTCCTTCGCCGGCTGGGCAAGGCGCAGGCGAGGGCTGCCAGCGTGTACAACATGCGCCACGACCGTTCCGCGAAGAAGAAAAAGAACGGCGCGTTGCGCGACCTGATCACGAACGTCTCCAAGGCCCGGAAGCAAGCCTGGAAGAGTCTGCGCGACTAGCTTCCATCAACGTCCCGTCGTCCGAAATCGATCCGCATTGCGAAGACCATGTTCGGAGTGTCTCCATTTCGTCCCTTGGATTGCCCGGAGGAAACGCCTTCTCTCCCGAAGGTCAAAGGTCTGGTCGATCCGCTGGCGCTCCCTTGCGGCAACACGTTCGGAAGGGTGGCCCTCGACGACTACCGCACTGTGCCGGCGAAGGATCGGCCGGTCCAGAGCACGTTCGCGATCCTGATCCGGCTGCTCGGATCGGCAATCGAGATCTTCTTCATCCGCCTCTTCCGTCGCCGCAATCTCGCGCGCGCCGGCCGCAAGCTCGCCGCCCGCCTCGCTGAATGGGAAGGGTACTGGCCCGAGATCGGCCGGTTCCTGACGCTGCGCACCGACATCTTCAGTGAGGAGATCCGTGAGGGAGCGGCGAGCTTCCGCGGCCCGTCCACCATTCTGCCGTTCGCCGAGGTGAAGGAGATCGTCGAGGAGGATCTCGGCTCGCCGCTGAAGATGCTCTTTGCCGAGTTCGCGGAAGTGCCGATGCGGGTCGATTTCTACGCGGACTCGTATCGCGCCCGGCTGCGGCGGGGCGACGTCGAGGTGGTGGTGAAGGTGCAGCGGCCGGGACTCGATCGCCGGCTGGCGCGCGATCTCCGGGTCTTCCGCTTCGTCGGCCTGGCCCTGCGGCGGATGGCGGCCTACCGCAACATCCCGTGGGACGACGTGACGGCTATCTTCGAGGAGCGGAAGCCGGCGCTGCTCGACCTCCGCTACGAGGCCTCGTCGCTGCGGCGCATGCGAAAGAGCCTGCGGTCTCACAAGGTCCACGTCCCGAAGCTCTTCCGCGACTACGCCCGCAAGCGGGTGATGGTGTACGAGCACGTCGCCGCGCCGACGCTGCAGGAGTTCGCGGACTATCGCGAGGCCGATCCTCTCGGCGCCGAGGGATGGCTCGTCGCCAACGACATCGACCTGCCGGCGGTGGCGCGGCGTCTCCACGGATCGATGCTCCGTCAGATCTGCGAGGACAATCTCTTCCTCGAAGACCTGTTCCCGTCGAACGTGGTCCTGCTGCGGGAGAGCGGCATCGCCTTGGCGAGTTGCGAGCGAGTCTCGACGGTCGACAATCGATTCCTGGCCGTCTTCAACATGGCCCTCGCCGCGATGACGCGCAAGGACTACGAGAAATTCGCCGACCTCGTCTTCCTTCTTTGCCAGTCGCTGCCGGTCCGGGACCTCATCGCCGTCCGCCGCGAGATCATCCGGGCCGTTCGCAGGTACACGGCGCAGGCGGAGTTGCAAGGAGCGACGCACGAGGAGAAGTCGATGTTCGTGCTCACCGCCGATCTGGCTCGCCTCCTCAGCCAAAACGACATCGTTCTCGATTGGCAGGTGCTGAAGGTGATGAGCGCGATGGGAAGCACCGATCGATCGATCTCCGCGCTCGATGAGGGGATGAACTACCACCGGCAGTTGAGGCGCTACGGGCGGAAGGCCGTGAAGCGCCGGCTGCGCGCGGTCGTTGGGCGAGGACTGCTGCGGAGCGCCGTCGACGTGATCGCTCCGATGACGGAGATGGTGCGCTTCGAGACCGCCTCGATGCGGAAGAGCGCGCGGCGATACCGCTCTGCCACGGGCAAGGTTGCCGCGATCTTCGCCACGATCTTCCGCTGGATCGGGCGCGCGGTGGTGCTCGGGGCCATCGTCGCGGTCTGGATTTTCCTGAACCAGTACTACTTCGCCGTGGTGCGCGGGCTCGCCGGCACCGAGGCCGCGAAGCTCGCCCGTCACGTCCAACGCATCGACTACGCCTGGTGGATCGCCATCTTCATCGGCGCGGTGATCCTCTACCGCATCATTCGCGATATCGCCCGCTATCTCGAAGCGAACGACGTCACCGTACCTCAGTCATAGAGGCCGCCCATGCCGGACGCATCGCTGCTCCCGACGCCGCTTCTTTCCCATCAGCAATCGCGGCCCGTGGAAGTGCGGGAGGTGGAGAAGGCGGCGCTCGGAAGATCGCTGCGCATCGCGCTGCAACTGACGAAGTGGATCGCGCGCGCCATCGCGCGTCGCATCCTCGGCCGCCCTCTCGGTCCGGCCATGGCGGCGGAGATCCGCGGAATCATCGAAGAGATGGGCGGCCTGTGGGTGAAGACCGGGCAGCTGCTTTCCCTGCGCACGGACGTGCTCAGTCCTGAATTCAGCCGGGAGCTGTCGCGCCTGCAGTACGCGGCGGTCGGTTTCCCCTTCCCGCTCGCGCGCCAGGCCATCGAGGCGGAGCTGGGCCGTCCGCTCGAGGAGGTCTTCAGCGAATTCGAGGAGCATCCCATCGCGGCCGCATCGATCTCCCAGGTCCATCGGGCGCGGCTCCGCGACGGAGACGTGTTGGTGGCGGTGAAGGTCCAGCGTCCCGGCATCGAGCGGCGTTTCCTCCGCGATCTCCGCGTTCTCGGCTGGCTGCTCAAAGCGATGGAGCACATTCCCGGCATGTCGTACTTCGCCTGGGACGAGATGCTGTGGGAGACGGAGCAGATCTTCCAGGAGGAAGTCGACTATCGCTACGAGGCCTCGAACACGCGGCGGCTGCGCAAATCGCTCTCCGATCACGGCATCCACGTGCCGAGAGTCTTCGACTGCAGCACGCGCCGCGTCCTGGTGATGGAGTGGATGCCGGGCGAGCTGATGTCGGCGTACCTCGAGATGGCTCGTGAGGACCCGGGCCGCCTGGCCGCCTGGTGCGAAGAGAACGAGATCGACCCGGTCAAGGTCGGGGAGAAGCTCTTCCTCACCTTCTTCCGCCAGCTCTTCGAGGACAACCTCTTTCACGGCGATCTCCATCCCGGGAACATCCTTCTACTTCGCGACAACAACATCGCGCTGATCGACTTCGGAAGCGCCGGCTCGAACGACGCGACCATGCTCGACTTCTACAAGCTGTCGATGAAGGGGGTTGGGGAGAAGGACTTCCCGATGGCGGTCGACTACCTCTTCCTGATGGCCGAGCGCCTTCCTCCCATCGACCTCGAAGTGGTGAAAGAGAAGGTCGTCCGTTCGTACCAGGCGTGGTCGGAGCGCGCTGAGCAGAAGGAGCTGCCGTACTACGAGAAATCGATCGGGAACATGGGGCTGGAAGCGGGGAACGTGCTGATTCAGTACAAGGTGGTGCTGAGCTGGTCGTTCATGAAGATCAGCCGCACCTGGGCCACGCTCGACGCTTCTCTCGCCACGCTCATCCCCGAGGTCAACTACATGAAGCTCGTCGCCAAGTACTTCAGAGGCGCGCGGAGCCGCGGCTGGAGCAGGCTGCGCAAGCGCGGGATGATGGACTTGGCGCAGGCGGCGCAATCGGTCCGGCTCGAGGCCGATCTGCAGTTGGAGGAGCTGCGCCACACGCTCTTCCGATCGCGAGCGGTCCTGTCGAAGGGGCAGTTCGTGGCGGCGGCGCTGCTGCGGTTCGGAACGCGCGCGCTGCAGATCGCGGTCGTGGTGGTGCTGGTGATCTATGTCCCGCACAAGACGGCGACGCTGCTGTTGATGGCGCTGCTCATCCTTCTGCTCTTCGGGATGCGCCGCAAGCTGGAGGGGACGGCGGCATGACGGACGTCGTCGGGAGCGTCCGATCATTGAGCGGCGAGGCGCTGCTCGAAGAGTGCGCGGTCACGCGGGCGGAATTGCCGCCGAACTGCGGCGTCTTTCTCGGGATCGAGTTGCGCGACCAGCTTCGCCTCGGCGAAGGAAGCGCGGCCCGCCGTCTGGCCGGCGAGTTGCGCGTGGCCGGCCCGGCGGAAGTGATCGACGCCGGCGCCACCAGCGAGGCCGCGGCGCTGGCGCGGGCGCGACGGGCACTGCTCGACCGGGAATGCGATGCGGCCATCGCGGGCGGCGCCGAGTCGCTCACGCTCCTCGCGCCGGAAGGACGGCGGGCCTCGCTCGATCCCGTGCCGGGCGACGACGACCGTTCCGCGGCGCAGCTCCTCGTGCTTTCGGCGAAGGATGCGAGGTCGCTCGCCGCGCAGGCGTCGCGGCTCGCGGCATGGCTCGACGCCCATCGTCAGGTCTCCCTGCGCGACGTCGCCTGGACGCTGCAATGCGGCCGCGAGGCGATGGAGCATCGCATCGCTTTCGTCGTCACGTCCGTCGACGACGCTCGCTCCAAGCTCCTCGCCGCCGCGCCGGCAGGGAACGTCGCCTCCATCGGCGATCTCTTTGGCAACGAGCCCGATGATCTCAACTACCTACGCACGCTGTGGGCGGCGGGGAAGCTCGAGCGCGTGGCGCGCTTCTGGACCGCCGGCGCCCCCGTTCCATGGAAGGCCCTCGGCCATTGTGGCCGCCGCATCACAGGACTCGGCGCGCAAGCGTCTCCTGTCCCGATGCTCTCCGACATCCAGCGCTCGTACCTCGTCGGACGTGAGGCGCCGCTCTTCGGCGGCACGAGCTGCTATCTCTGCTGGGAGCTCGAGCATCGCGGTTGGGACCTGCCGCGCCTCGAGGCCGCATGGAACAAGCTCGTGGCCCGCCACGAGATGCTGCGCACCGTCTTCACCGCGGGCGCCGTTCCGCGGGTGCTGGACGACGTCCCGCACTACGCCTTGGAGGTCTTTGACTGGCGCGACGACGCAAACGCCGCCGCGCGCCTCGCGGAACTGCGCGAGCAGTCGATGCAGGCGGAGAACGTCCCGTCGCAATGGCCGCTCTTCCGGATTTCGGTGGCCATCCTGCCGCAGGCGATGCATCTCTTCTTCGGCATCGACCTCGCGGTCGCCGACGGCCGCAGCGTCCTGCTGTTGCTGCGGGAGCTGGGCGAGCTCTATGACGACCCGTTGAAGGAGGCGCCTCCGCCGCCGGTCGGTTTCCGCGACCACCTGGCGTCGCTGCACGCCCGCAAAGCCACGGCGTCGCATCGCGAACATGTCGAGTACTGGACGAAGCGGCTCGACGAGATCCCGCCCGCGCCCGACCTCCCGACCACGGGCGCGGTGATCGAGCGGTCGCACTTCCGTCGCATCGATCATCGGATTTCTCGCGAGGCGTGGCAGGCCATTCAGGGGCACGCGGCCAAGCGCGGACTCAGCAAGGTCTCGGTCTTCCTCGCCGCGTTCTCGGAAGTGCTGGGGCGCTGGGCGTCGCGATCGGATTTCACGTTGAACCTGACCGCGGCGCGGCGGGAAGCGGTGCATCCGGCGATGGATGACGTCGTCGGCGATTTCACGACGAACGTGCTGCTGGCGGTCGATTGCCGCGAACGGGTCTCCTTCGCCGCGCGCGTGCGGGCGGTCAAGGAACAGCTCGCGCGCGATCTCGAGCATGTCGACTTCGGCGGCGTGGAAGTGATCGCCGCGTTGTCGAAGCGGAAACGCGAGAGCGTGCTGATGCCGGTCGTCTTCACCAGCCTCCTTCACCACGACGTCCCCTTCCCGCCGCTGGGACGTTTCCGCACCGGCATCACGCGCACGCCGCAGGTGACGCTCGACG
>DASXIH010000249.1:0-11744 GCA_036498125.1 Thermoanaerobaculia bacterium | reverse complement strand
GTTGCCAGTTCCCGGTTGCCGGCTGCCGGTGGCCATGAGCTGAAGCGGAATGACGACCTGCTGCTCCACGACGCCTGGCAGTCCGACGAGCTGAAGGACTTCCACTCGATCGTGCAGTGGGAATCATGGGATCCGAACGATGGAGGGCAGTCTTGAAGAAGAAGTTCCTGATCGCGATCGTCGTCGCGGCCTTCGCCGCCAGCGCCTTCGCGCAGTTGCCGCCGGGGAAATGGTGGCGCCGTCCCGAGATCGTCGGCACGCTCGAGCTCTCGGCCGACCAGCAGGACCGTCTCGATTCGATCTACCGCGCGAGCGCCAGCGACCTGATCGACCTGCGCGGAGCCGTCGAGAAGGAGAACATCGCCCTCCGCGGCGAGCTCGATCAGCCGCAGCTCAACCGCACGAAGATCCAGCAGATCGCCGGCCGCCTCAGCGAAGCGCGCGGCCACCTCTTCCAGCGCGAGCTGGCCATGCTCGTCGACATGCGCTCGGTCCTGAACGACCAGCAGTGGAACCGCATGCGCGCCGAAATCGACCAGCTCAAGGAGCAGGCCGTGCAGCGGCAGGTGTTGCCGCGGAAGATGCGGCAGCGTTGATTTTGCAGTTTATCCCGAGCGCAGCGAGGGATCGCTGGAGCCGCCGCGCGGTCTGGGCAAAATAGGCACGTCCAGCGCGGCTGCTCCGCCGATCCCTCGCTGCGCTCGGGATAAACTGAGAAAACCGAACAGTGCTCGACGTCTCAGTCCGCCTCGGCGACATCACCCTCACCTTTCCCCGCTCGACGCATACGGCCATCACCGGTCCGCCGGCGTGTGGTTCGTCGACGCTCCTCCGAGTGATTGCCGGCGAGGAAAGACAAGGATCGGTGCGGATCGGGACGCGCGACGTCTCGAAACTCCCGGCCGATCGTCGCCCGCTGCTGTATGTCACCGGCGACATCGACGTGCCGCTGCGCTGGTCCGTCGAGCACGCGCTCGTGAATGCCGTACGCGGACGCTCGCTCGACCGCGAAGACCGTCACAGCGAGCTAAGACTCGCCGCCGAGAAGTGGCAGCTCGACCTGAATCGCCGGATCGGCACGCTGTCGGACAGCGAGCGAACGCGCGTTCACCTCGCGCGCATCGAGCTGCGCAAACCGGCGATCGTGATCGCCGACAAGCTCCTGCGCGACGCGCCGCACCTCGCGGACGAGTTCTTCCGCACCCTCCGCGTCCTCGGCACGACCGTCATCAGCGTGCCGTCGTCTCCCGCGGAGCTCGGCCTCACGGATCGCGTCGTAATCCTCGATCACGGCAAAGTCGTCCAGGAAGGGACAGCCGCGCAGATCTTCAGCGAGCCGCGGAGCGAGGCGGCGGCCATCGCCACCGGCGCGATCAACGCCCTCCCGGTCATCGTGAAGGGACGCACCGTCTCCTCCCCCATCGGCGAATGGGAGGCGGATGCGCCGTTTCAGGGCGAAGGGAAAGCACTCGTCCGCCCCGACGCGTTCCACGTCGCGAAGCCCGGCGAAGAGTCGGACCTCATCTTCGGCATCGAGGAGGCGACGTTCGAGAACGGCGCCTGGATCGCGCGCGGCTTTCTCACCGGCGTCCTCTCGCTGCGGGTCGCCCTGCCGAGGGGCGAGAAAGTGCACAAGGGACGGGTTCTCGCCTTGCGCTTCGACCCTCGTGACGTCACACTCGTCCAGGCTGAGCACGCGACTTGCAGCAGTGCCAGCCATTAGCAGGCTGTCCGGCGGGAGTGACGCGTCTTGACGATTCGAGCCCGGAGACCACCACATAAGCTGCGCAAACTGCTCGTGATTGACGACGACACGCAGTTGCTGGCGTCGTATAGCGCGCTCCTCTCGCCCTATGGCTTCCAGGTGCTCACGGCGATGGACGGCGAAGACGCGATTCCGATCGTCGAGCAGAATCCCGACATCCTCCTCGTCATCCTCGACATCGCGATGCCGAAGATGGACGGAACCAAGTGGCTGCGCTGGTTCCGCGGCAAACGGCAGGAGAAGCCGGTCATCGTGATTACCGGCTACAAGCTCGAGATCGAAGACGATTGCAAACCGTCAGTCGTGCTCGAGAAGCCGTTCCACGTCGCGGAGCTGCTGGACCTGGTGGGCTTGTTCTGCGGCCTCGGCGTCCCCGCCGAAGTGCATTCGACATGAGTCACTTGCGGGCGTTCAGAAACCCGCACGCATTGATCGTATCCAGATCGAGCTGCATCGTTGCGTAGCTCTCGGAGATCGTGATCCGGAACGGGATGCGGCGGGCGTCGTCCGAGAGCCACACCTGCACGCCGCCGGGCCACTTCTTGCCGCCCGGCGCGTCGACGATGTCGAAGCCGACCGCGTTCACGCGCTCGTTGTGGATCGTGAACACCTGGCGGCCGGCCGGCTTGAAGATCACCGGGTACTCCTTGCCGTCCATGTAGATCCTCGTCGTGACCGGCGCGTTGATCTGGTCCGCGTTCGTCCGCATGTAGTGGATCGACGTCAGGATGTCGCGGAACTCCCCTTCGTCCTTCGGCAGCAGCCGCACGCGGTCCTCGGTCTCCGTCGACGTCTCCTTGTGCATGCGCGCCAGCCGCTTCACGTAGTCGAAAATCGTCCGCTCTTTGCGCGACTTCTTTCCCCACGCGTAGCCGTGATACGTCGACAGCGTCTTGCCGCTCGGGTCGATCTCCGACTGATAGTTGTAGAAGCCGCTCGTTCCGTTGTTCCCCGTCACCATCAACTCGCTCGAGATCGTGGTCTTCTCGGAGTTCGGATACGTCGTCTTGAGGAAGCCCGAGCCCGAACGGGGAAAGAGGAAGCCGGCGATCCAGCCGAGGCCGCCGCGGAGATGCCACTTGTAGTGAAACTCCTCGACGTTCGCCGGTCCGCTGCAGTTCAGCTCGGCCGCGGAAGCGGCGATGGGAACGACGAGCGCGACCGCAAGCAGCACATGCCGGATGACCTTCATCGTGTTCCGGTCATAACAGAGCGATGCGGCGTTCGACTTCCTCAATGACGTAGTCCGGCGTCGACGCGCCGGCGGTCACGCCGACGACCTCCGCCTTTGCGAACCACTCCGGATCGATGTCCTCCGCCCCCTGGACGAGATACGAAGGTTTCGCCTCGCGGCAGATCTCCCAGAGGTGCTTCGTGTTGGCGCTCTTCTTCCCGCCGATGACCAGGATGATGTCGATCTCGGGATCGTCCGCGAGCACGCGCGCCGCGTCCTGGTTCTGCTTCGTCGCGTAGCAGATCGTGTCGGCGCGCTCGACGCCTTTCGACCGCTGCTCGATCCGCTTCACCACGTTCTCGAAGTCTTCGGAGTTCAGCGTCGTCTGATAGAAGACCTTGACCTTGTCGTACTGCGTCCAGTCGACGGCGTCGACGTCGTCGGTCGTTAGGACGATGTGGTACGTCGCGGGATCGAGGTCGTGCGTGTAGCCGATGACCTCGCGGTGCTTCGGGTCGCCGATGAAGACGAGGTGGAAGCCGCCGGCCAGCGCGTCCTTCGACTCGTGGTGGATGTCGTAGACGAACTTGCAGGTGGTATCGAGCACGTTCAGCCCGCGCGACTTCGCCGCGTCGTGGAACGACGGCGGGACGCCGTGCGCGGAGAAGACGATGGTCGGCTCATTCACGGAGACGATCTCGTCGACTGTACGGACGCCGAGGTTCTCCATCTCCTCGACCACGCGCTCGTTGTGGACCACCTGGCCGAGGATCGCGCCGCGGCCTCCCGCGGAAGCGAAGCGCTTCACCTTCAGGTCGGCGATCCGGACCCCGGAGCAGAATCCGTACTTCTCAGCGCGTTTCACTCTCATCGTTTTCGGTCAACGCGAGCCCAACGCTCTAAAATCCCCCGCCCATGCCCGACGTCTCCTCGCGCGAGCCGCTCTTCACAGTCCGATTCTGGGGGATGTGGGCATTCTCCTTCGTCACATTCTTCTCGGCGTTCCAACTGCTGCCGGTCATTCCGTTCCGCATCCTCGACCTAGGTGGGACGACGGCGCAGGCGGGATGGTTTCTCTCCGTCTACACCTTCGCGAGCGCCTTTTCGGCACCGGTGATGGGATCGCTCGCCGACCACTTCGGGCGGCGCCGCACGCTGATCACCGCCTCGCTGCTCTTCATCGTCTTCTCGATCCTCTACGGCGTCGTCACGAACCTGGCGCTGCTGCTGGTCATCGGCTTGATTCACGGCTCCATCTGGTCGTCGATCCTGGCGTCGAGCTCCGCGATCCTCGTGAACGACTTCATCCCCGAGAGCCGGCGCACGCAGGGCCTCGCCATCGCCGGCCTCGCGAGCCAGTTCGGGATCGCGCTCGCTCCCGCCATCGGACTCAGCGTCTTTCACTTCGGCTGGTTCGTCCTCTGCGCCGAGATGGCGACGCTGTCGGTGCTGATGACGATCGCGGCGCTGATGCTCCGCATGCGCGACCAGTCCCACGATCGGCAGATCGTCCTCGCCGAGGTGTGGGACTGGAAGGTCACGAAAACAGCGCTCACGCTCGGCACGTCGTCGATCGGCTATGGCGGCATCACCAGCTATGCCGCGATCCTCGCCGAGCAGCGGCACGTGACACCGACGGCGATCTACCTGACGACGATGGCGGGCGCCGTGATCGTCATCCGCCTCTTCACCTCGCACCTCGGCGACCGGTTCGGAACAAAGGCGATTCTCTATCCGTCGCTGCTTCTCGTGCCGGTCGCGTTCGTGATCCTCGCGTTCGCCCACTCCCGCGCCGGCTTCATCACCTCGGCCGCGATCTTCGGCAGCGCATGGGGCTGCGCGTATCCGGCGTTCGCGGCGTTCATCATGGAGAACACCGATCCGACCCGCCGCGCCCGCTCATTCGGCAGCATCGTCTGGGCATTCGACACCGGCATCGCCGTCGGCTCCCTCCTCGTCGGCTCGATCGGACAACACTTCGGCCTCGGCACCGCGTTCATGGTCTCGGCAGCGTTGAGCTGCATGGCCCTCCCAATCTTCACCATCACGTCCCGCCACCTCACATCGGCTAAAGTCGCGGCATGATCCGCCGCGTTGCGCTGCTCCTGATCATCCTCTCCGCCGTCCCTCTCTTCGCTGCCCAGTTCAACGAGAAGGCGGCGGAGCGCTTCGCGAATCTGGCGCTTGCGTGCGTGCACCAGGAGTATCCGAACAAGATCTCCCACAACCTCAACAGCGACAAAGACGTGGCGCCGCCACGGAACCTGACGCCCGCGTTCTACGGCTGCTACGACTGGCATTCATCAGTCCACGGCCACTGGCTGCTGGCGCGGCTGGCGCGCACGTTCCCGAACGCGCCATTCGCGAAGGCGGCGCACGCGGCGCTACAGCAAAGCATCACGCCCGAGAACATCGCGGCCGAGGTGGCGTACATGCGCGCCGACGGACGCGCGAGCTTCGAGCGGCCTTACGGACTCGCATGGCTGCTGCAACTCGGCGCGGAGCTGCGGGAAATGCACGATCCCCTCGCAGCGACACTCGCGCCGCTGGAAGCGGCGGCGGCCGACCGGCTGAAGAGTTGGCTGCCGAAGCTGTCGCATCCGATCCGGATCGGCGAGCACAATCAGTCGGCGTTCTCGTTCGGCCTGATCATCGACTCGACCAACGACCCGCAGCTCCGGCAGCTCGTCATCGATCGCAGCCGGGCCTTCTTCCTCCACGACCGCAACTGCCCGATCGCCTACGAGCCTTCCGGCGAAGACTTTCTCTCGCCGTGCATCGCCGAGGCGGATTTGATGCGGCGTGTGCTGCCGAAGAAAGAGTTCGCCGCGTGGCTGACCGCGTTCCTGCCGAAGATCGACCTGAAGCCGGAAGTCGTGACCGATCCAAGCGACCCCAAGCTCGCGCACCTCGACGGCCTGAACCTCTCGCGCGCCTGGATGCTGGAAGGCATCGTCTCCGGCCTACCGAAGGGCGACTCGCGAATCCTCGCACTCACCAGGATGGCGAACGCTCACCGCGAAGCCGGCCTCGCCCACGTCACCGGCGAACACTACGAAGGCGGCCACTGGCTCGGCAGCTTTGCGGTCTACCTCACAACGCGCCGCGGGATCCGGTAGGTTTCGCGAACATGAACCGCACGCGCTGAAACCCGAGGGTGTGCAGCAGCTCCGCGAGCACTTTCTCGCCGTTGTCCTGCGCCTGTTTGAGAATCCCGTTCTTCAGCGCCTCGTCGCGGATCATCGTCTCGACGTGAGCGCGGGCGCGCGATTCCATGTCGGAGTCTTCGCGCCTCAGGATGCCGGTGTTCCGGTTGATCACCCGCGTCGCGTTGTTGTCGAGGCGCGTGACGAGAATCTCCGGAGGAGGAAGGTGCAGAATCACCGTCCCCGTGGCGTCGTGCGTCACATCGTTTTCCGACAGCTGCGAGAAGTCGAAGCCGGCGATCACGTCGCCTGCGGCGAGAAGCGTGAGCGAGTCGCCGCCGAGAGCGTCGGGAACGTACTTGTACGTCTGCTTGACCGTCGCTACGTGCGTGATCCGCATCTCCGAGGTCTCGAGGCGGTTCAGCGACCGGACGCGTGTGACGATCGCGCCGATGTCGACGATCTCTTCGTGCGGCGTGATCGCCTCCTCGGCCTCCCGCTTCGCGCGCCGCTCGAGATAGACGAATGCCGCGATCACGACGACGCCGAGGATGACGACCGTCGTGACCGCGCGTCTCATGGCTTCCGGAGCGTCGGCGAGTCGAGGTCGAGTTGCGCGAGCGGAATGATCTCCGCGTTCGGGAAGCGCTTCTTGAACTCGTCGCCGAACTTCTTCACGTCGCCGACGATGACGACGCTCTCGTCAGGGAAATGCCCGCCGGCGAACTCCTTGACCTGCGCCGCCGTCACCCCCTGCACGTCGCTGATGTAGTGCGAGAGGTCGCTGAGCGGCAGCCCGTACAGCGCCAGCGTCGCCACGCGCGACACCAGTCCCGCCTCCGTCTCCAGCGCGCGGCCGAAGTTGCCGAGGAGGACCGCTTTGCGCGGCGTCAGCTCCGACTCCGGCACCGAGGTGCTCGTCAGCGCCGAGAGCTGTTCGTTAATGATGCTCGCCACTTCGCCTGCCGATTCATTCTTCGTCTGAGCAGTGGCAAAGAACGGACCCGCTTCGCGCCGGAACTCGAATGAGCTCCCCGCGCCATAGCTGAGACCGCGCTTGATGCGGATTTCCTCGTTCAGCCGCGACGAGTAGCCGCCGCCGAGGACCGCGTTCGCGACCTGCGACGTGATGTACGCCGCATCCGTCCGCGCCAGCCCACGCCGCGTGACCATCACCGCCGCCTGCCCCGCGTCCGGCATGTCGATGACCACAACTTGCGGTTTCTGTGTAGCGCCGCCGACCTCGGGGGCGCCGGCGGGCGCCGGCCCCACGCTTTTCCAATCCCCGAACGCCCGCTCCGCGATCGCCATCGCGTCGTCCGGCGTGATCGTTCCCGCTACGACGAAGATCGCGTTGTCCGGCCGGTACCACTTCGCATGGAACGCCTTGGCGTCCTCCGACTTGATCCCTTCCAGCGACTTCGGCGTCCCGCCGAGGTTGTGGCCATACGCGCCCGCGCCATACACCACACGGTTCGCCACGAACCGCGCGAGCTGCGCCGGGTCTTTCAGGTTGACGCTGAGCGCGTCGATGTTCTGCTCGCGCAGCCGGTCGACCTCCTCGGACTTGAACGTCGGATTGCGCGCCACGTCCGCGAAGTACTTCATCGCCTCGCCGAAGTTGTTCGCGAGGGAGCTGAGGGCGACGTACGAGTAGTCCCACCCGCCCCCGCTCTCGATCGACGCGCCGAGTGCTTCGACGCCCCGCGCGATCTCCTCGGCCGACTTCGTGGTCGTCCCCTTCGTCAGCAGCGACGCCGTCATGTCGGCGAGCCCCGCCTTGTCGCCCGGATCGGCCTCGCCGCCGGTCTTGATCAGCAGCCGCGCCGCGACGAGCGGCACGCCCGACTTCGGGATCACGATGACGCGCAACCCGTTCGCGAGCGTCTTGTCGGCCGGCGACGGGATGTTCAACGGCCGCGGCGGCCCGGGAGCCGGTGGCGTGGTTTGTTCGTTGACATCTTTGGAGGGGCGGACGCCCTCGTCCGCCGGCGCGGCGATAGCCGCGCTATCGCGCGGCTGGGCGGACGAGGGCGTCCGCCCCTCCAAACCAAACGCGCAAAGAGCCAGCAGGAGTGCAATGACGAGCTTTCTCACTTCGCACCTCCCTCGGCCTTCGATTCGTAGTCGATCAATGTCGGCTTCCCTTCGATCAGATACTTCTTCACCACGCGCTTCACGTCCGCTGCCGTCACCGCCTGCAGCTTGTCGATGTCCTTGTTCACCGCCGACGCATCGTGCTCGACGACGACCGACTGCCCGATCTCGTACGAAGTGCCGAGGTTCGTCTCGCGTTCGCGCAGGACGTTCGCGATCAGCTGGTTCTTCGCCTTCGTGAGCTCCGCCTCGGTCACCGGCTTCGTGGCGAGCGCGTCGATCTCCCTGCGCAACGCCTTGTGGCCTTCGCTCACCTTGTGATTGCTCGCCATGATCGCGAAGGCGATGAAGAGCCCTCCATCCTCGCGCTCATCGGCGTCGATCTCGACCTCGTTCGCGATCTTGTCGCGATAGACGAGCGACTGATACGTGCGAGACGACTCGCCGAGGCCGAGGACCGCGGCGGCGACCGTCAGTGCGGCGCTGTCCGCGCTCCGCGCGTCCGGGAGAATCCACGTCATCGCGGCTGCCGGGAGCGGCACGTTCGGCCCGTACTCCGTGAACCGCCGGGTTTCCTTGTGGATCGGCTCCTTCAACGTCACCCTCGGGATCGCCGTCTTCGGCCGCGGGATGGCGCCGAGGTACTTGTCGACCCAGCCGTCGAGCTGCGCGTCGTCGAAGTCGCCCGCGATGATGACGACTGCGTTGTCGGGACGGTAAAACGTCGAGTGGAACTTCTTCACGTCGGCGATCGTCGAGGCGTCGAGGTCTTCGATGCTGCCGATGCCGGGGCGCTTGTACGGGTGCACCTGCCATGAGTCTTTGTCGAGCGAGTAGTAGAGGCGGCCGTACGGCGGCGCGAGGATGCGGAAGCGGTACTCCTCCTTCACCACGTCGCGTTCCGACTTGAAGTTCGCCTCGTTGACCGTGAGCGACGCCAGCCGCTCCCCCTCGGCCCACAGCAGCGTCTCGAGGTAGTTCGACGGGATGACCTCGTAGTAATTCGTCGAGTCGTCGCGCGTCGTCGCGTTGTTCTCCCCGCCGACGTCCTCGGTCAGCCGGTCGAAGAACTCCGCCGGCATGTGCTTCGTGCTTTTGAACATGATGTGCTCGAAGAGGTGCGCGAAGCCGCTGCGGTGCGGCGGATCGTTCTTCGACCCGACGCGGTACCAGACCTGGATCGCCACGCGCGGGATCGAGTTGTCGCGGACCGAGTAGACCTCCATGCCGTTCGCGAGCGTCCGGTGGCGGTACGCGACCGCCGGGACGTCGAGCTTCGGAGCGGCGAAGAGCGGGATGGTGAGCGCAAATGCGAGGAGGAACGTCAGGCGCTGGCGCATCCGCGAATCATAGTTCCCAGGTGCCGGTTCCCCGATTCCCGGTCACAAATTATTCGCGTCAGATATCTGACAGCCCTACCGCTTCTTCGCAACGCCCGTGCGGATCGCCTGGTCGAAGATGACGCCGATCTGCTTTTCGACTGTGCGGGAAAGGTCGTCCTGCTGCCGGCCCATCGAATTCTGCTGCTTTCCGAGGGCGTCCTGCTTCTCTCCGAGGTCGTCTTGCTTCTTCCCGAGCTCATTCTGACGGCGGTCGAGCGACGCGGAGTGGTCGTAAGTCTGCCGCATCCCGATGCGTGCCTGCTCCCGCCCGAGCTCGGCCTGCTTCGCGCCGAGGGCCGCCTGCTTCTGCCCCAACTCCGCCTGCTTGCGCCCCAGCTTCTGCTGCGGCTCGTACAGCGCCGCAATGCGGTCGAGCGTATCGGGGTCGGTGATCACGTAGTCATGCCCATCCCGCTCGAAATACGCGAAATGGCGGCCGTACGTCGTTCGCAACGCCGAGAGGTCCTCCGCGCTGATCCCATTCGCAAACGTGACGTCCCCGTCGGAGTAGACAACCGCCTTCCCCCTCTCGCAGTGCTCAGCCGGCTTCGCGGCGACGATCGTAAGAAACAGCGTGGCGGCGATGAGTAGGCGTTTGGTCATGAGGCAGTTTCCTCCACCCTTTCGACGGACGCACCCGGGCGGCGGTTAGCCTGCCAAACGTTCCGACGCGAATCGGTAGGTTTTCCGCTACCCTCGGCGCGTTGGACGAGTCGTTCGAAGTTGTCGGATCAATCCACGGTACCGAAACAATCGCCTCCGGGCACGGAATCCGTGATCTAGCGATGCTTCAAACGACATTCGGCCGCGGTAACTGGCGAAAAATGAAGGGCTTCGCGACGGTACGGCTCGACGATGGTACGCTTGCCGAGGCGGAGATCCACTGGTACGAGGCTCACGGCATCGGGAAGAAGTGGATGAAGATCAAACGATATCTCGACTAACGAATGAGCAAAGAGAAGCACTTCGCGATTTGCATCGAGAACGGCGAGTACGCCGGCACACTCGAGCTTCGCAAGGTTTACGAAGTCCTTGAAGATCCGTCAGCCGCGAGGCGAAACTACACTCGCATCATTGACGAATCGGGCGAGGATTATCTGTATCCGGCGAAATGGTTCGTTGCGGTCGAAGTACCTGACACCGTCGAACAATTACTTCACGACCTCGCGGTGAAGTAACGTCCTTACCGCGCCGCCGTCTTCAACTCCGGCACCGCGATCGGCCGCTCGCTGATCTTGCGAAGCGAGGTTTTGTCGATCAGCGCGACTTCGTACTTGCGGTCGCGCTCGAACAGGAGCGCGATCTGTCCGGCGGGGGTCAGCGTGACGCCGTGCACGTTCTGGACGCCCGAAGCGATTTCCGTGACGTGCTCGGCCGCGGCGTCCATGATCAACAGGCGGCCGACTGCGGCCTCGGAGCGGGTCGCATATGGCTTCACGAGCATGACCCTCGCGAGTGACTTACGCTCTTCATGAGGGCTGTTCTCTTCGACGTTCTCGTCGGCTGTGACCATCTGATCGTCCGACGGCAGGAGCCATCGGCCGTTTCCGGTCGTGAGATCGATGAAGAGGATGTTGCGCGTATCGCTCACACCTCCGGAGCTGATCTCGATGGCAGCGCCACCTCTCTCCGACGTGAGCTTCGCCTCATAGACCGAAGTGCTGGGCACATTCGTGAGTCCATTGAGGTGAAGCTCCGACGACCGAGCGCTCGGCACGACCCGCGGAGCTGCCGCGACGGCCGCGTGCTGGCGGATGTTCGATTGAATCTCGGAGACGACAAGCGCCACGACGCCGCAGACCGCCGCCGCAGCGGCCACGAGGATCAAGACAGCATTGATGCGCCACACGTAGCGGAAGAACTTCTGACTTCTCGTCACAACCACTCCTACTCGTAGCGCAGCGCCTCGATTGGGTTCAGCTCCGCCGCGCGGGCGGCGGGATAGATGCCGGAGACCAGCCCGACGGCGACGGAGACGCCGGTCGACAGCAGCAGCGACCAGAACGTGATCACGGTCGGCCAGCCGGCGTATGCGGCGACGAGGCGCGCGAGAACAATGCCGATCACGATGCCGGCGACGCCTCCGATCACCGAGATCGCGAACGACTCGATCACGAACTGGGAACGGATGTCCTTCTTCCGCGCGCCGATCGCCCGGCGGACGCCGATCTCGCGGGTCC
>DASXIH010000248.1:0-1639 GCA_036498125.1 Thermoanaerobaculia bacterium | reverse complement strand
GATCGGCCCCTCGACCGCGATATGACGAAACGGAAGCGTGGTCGACACTCGCGCGGAAGGATAGCAGGCCGTGATACAACTCCGCGCCCTATGCTCTCGCTCGAAACCTACGAGCTGGCGAACGGCCTCCGGGTAGTGCTGAACGAGGACCACTCCGCTCCGCTCGTCGCCGTCAATCTCTGGTACCACGTCGGATCGAAGAACGAGCGCCCCGGCCGCACCGGTTTCGCGCACCTCTTCGAGCACATGCTCTTCTCCGGATCGGAGCATGTCGGCAACAACGAGCACTTCCGCTACGTGCAGTCGGTCGGCGGAGTCCTGAACGGGACGACCTTCTTCGACCGCACGAATTACTTCGAGACGCTCCCCTCCAACTACCTTGCCCTCGGCCTCTGGCTGGAGTCCGATCGCATGGGTTTCTTCCTCCCCGCGCTGACCCAGGAAAAGCTCGATATCCAGCGCGAAGTCGTCAAGGAAGAGCGCCGGCAGCGCTACGACAACGTGCCGTACGGCACCGCCTTCGAGCGCCTGCTCAACCTCGCCTACGACCCCGACTACTCGTACCACTGGCCGACCATCGGTTCGATGGAGGACCTGCAGGCCGCCTCGCTCGACGACATCCGCGAGTTCTTCGCGACGTGGTACCGCCCCGACAACTGCACGCTGACGCTCGTCGGCGACTTCAATCCATCGGAGGCAAAGCAGCTCGTCGATCAATACTTCGGCGACATCGTCCCCGGCGGCGGATTCCCGCAGTTCACGCTGGAGCGTCAGCCGCAGAAATCGGAGCGGCGTGAGACGTTCGCCTCACGCGTCCAGCTCCCGCGGCTCTACCGCCTGTATCACCTCCCGAAGATGGGAGCGCCGGAGTGGATCCACGCCGATCTCCTGACGACGATCCTGGCGGCAGACAAAGCCAGCCGCCTCGAGCGGTCGCTCGTGCACGAGAAGCAGATCGCCCAGGACGTCGCCGCGTACGTGCTGCCGACGGAATCGACCGGCATGCTCCTCCTGCAGGCGACCGCGAAGGAAGGCGTCACGATCGAGACGATCGAGCAGGCGATCGACGAAGAGATCGCGCGCGTCGTCAGCGGCGGCATCACTGAAGACGAGGTGACACGCGCAAAAAACCGCGCCGAGATCGAGTACGCCCACCAGGTCGAGAACTATGACTCGCGCGCCGATCTGATCGGCATGCTCGCGACGTACTTCGACGACGCGCATGTTCTCAATAGCTGGCTCGAGCCGTACCGGAACGCGAACGCCGCCGACCTCGCGAACGTCGCGAAACACTTCCTGACCGCCGAGAACCGAACGACGAGCGTCTTCGAGCCGGAGGTGGCGGCGTGAGCGCGATCGACCGATCGACCGCGCCCGAAGCCGGCGCGCCAAGGCCGTACCACTTCCCGCACATCCACCGGACCACGCTCGACAACGGGCTGCACGTCCTGGTCGCCGAGAACCACAACGCGCCGATCGTGGCGCTCCGAACGATCGTGAAGTCGGGCGCCGATCACGACGTCTCCGATCTCGCCGGCCTCGCGTCTATTACGGCCGACCTGCTCGACGAAGGCGCCGGCTCCCGCGACACGATCAAGCTCGCCGAGGACATCGGACTCCTCGGCGGCGCCCTCGGCAC
>DASXIH010000247.1:0-3371 GCA_036498125.1 Thermoanaerobaculia bacterium | reverse complement strand
GTTACGAGGTGGACCGCGAGACCTCGCAACCCCGAAACCTCGCAACCTCCGCGACCTCGCAACCCTCTTGCATTACCATCCCGGCGAAATGGCCATTCGCTACGCCCCCGAGGGGTGGATCTTCACGATCCCTGTCGTCATCCTGACCGCGGCTGCGATTCTGATCCAGTGGTACATCGCAGCGATCATCCTCGGACTGCTCGCGGTGTTCCTCATCAACTTCTTCCGCGATCCGCACCGCCGCGGGTCGGAGCGGACCGTCGACGTCCTCTCGCCGGCCGACGGGACGGTGGTGCAGATCAAGGACGTGGCGGACGGCAGCACGTGGCCGGGGCTCACGAAGCAGGTGTCGATCTTCATGTCGGTCTTCGACGTGCACGTGAACCGCGCGCCGATCACCGGCAAGATCGTGCACTACCGCTACAACCCCGGGAAGAAGCTCGCGGCGATGGTCGAGAAGTCGTCGACGGAGAACGAGCAGAATCTGATCGTGGTCGAGGACTCGCGCGGGCATCGCCTGGCGTTCAAACAGATCGCCGGCCTCCTGGCGCGGCGCATCGTGTTTGACAAGAAAGAGGGCGACGAGATCGTGCGCGGCGAGCGGGTCGGGATGATCAAGTTCGGCTCGCGCGTCGACATGTTCTTCTCCCCCGACGCGAAGATCCTCGTGAAGATGCGGGACAAGGTGAAGGTCGGGCTGACGGTGGTTGCAGAGATCGGCGAATGAAGCGCCCCGATCTGCGAAAGAACCTTCGCCGCGGCGTCTACGTCATCCCGACGTCGTTCACGATCCTGAACCTGTTTTTCGGGTTCCGCTGCATCTACTACGCGATGCGCGGGTCGGCGGCGATCGCGGCGGGGCAGTACGACCTCGCGGTCGATCCGTTCGAGACGGCGTGCCTCTCGCTGCTCTTCGCCGCGATCTTTGACACGTTCGACGGCATGGTGGCGCGGCAACTCGGCGCCACGAGCGAGTTCGGGAAGGAGTACGACTCGCTGGCCGACGTCGTCACGTTCGGCTGCGCACCGGCGGTGCTCGTCTACGCGTGGGGCCTCAACGTCTTCGACAAGCTCGGCGGCGGACTCGCGTTCCTCTTCCTCGTCTCCGTCTCGCTCCGGCTGGCGCGCTTCAACGTGATGACCGGCAAGACCGACTACCGCTACTTCGTCGGCCTCCCGAGTCCCGCCGGCGCTTTGACGCTCGCATCCACGATCTACTACGCCTCGCGCCCGATCACGATCGACGACCACACGTTCGCGACGGTGATCGCGGTGCTGACGGTCTCGACGGCGTTCGCGATGGTGTCGCCGATCCGGTGGCGCAGCCAGAAGGGTCTGAACCTGCAGAAGGAGCGCTCGATGATGTATTTCGTCGTCCTGGCGCTTCTCCTGGCGCTGGCGTTCCGGTGGCCGCGGCAGTGCTGGTTCGTCGGCTCGATCGGGTATTTGATCTCCGGACCGCTGCTCAGGCTCTGGTCGATTGCGTTTCCGACGCGGCGCGTGGAACCGATCGCGCCGATTCCGCCGGAGCCGGTGCCTTGAAGCATCCGGCCGGCTATCGGCTCGCGATCATCAATCCGCTGACGCTCATCGGGAACGAGATCAAGACGATCCTGCGCGAGCGGGCGTTTCCGTTCGACCGTGTGGTGCTCCTCGACACGACCGGCCAGGCGGCCGGGGCGCTGACGGACGTCGGCGACGAGGCGGCGGTGGTCACCGCGGCGTCGGCCGTGGAGCTGTCGGGCGTAGACCTCGCCTTCTTCTGCGGGCCGGCGGCGGGGAACCGCGAGTGGCTCGAAGGCGACAACGACTACATCGCCATCGACCTCTCGCAGCCGACGACGCTGGAAGACGGGACGCTCGCGATCGCCGGCGTGAATCTCGACTCGATCGACGCGTCGGACCGGAAGCTCGTCTCGCCGCATCCGATCGCGATTCCGATCGCGCTGATCCTGCACGAGATCGAGAAGGTCGCGAAGGTGGAGCTCTGCACGGCGACGGTGGTGCAGCCGGCGTCGGAGCTCGATCAGCGGGGGATCGAGGAGCTGGCGGCGCAGGCGATCAACGTGCTCAACGTGCACTCGGTGCCGCAGGAGGTCTTCGGCCGGCAGCTGGCGTTCAATCTCTATCCGGCGTCGGAGCACCGCGAGCCGTTTGTCGTCTCGCAGATCCGCGCGGTCACCGACGTTCGCGCGCAGATCGCGCTCTTCATCACGCAGGGGACGATTTTCCACGGGCACACGTTCTCGCTGTTCGTGAAGGCCGGCGGCAACGTCGATCAGGCAACGATCGAGAGCGCGCTGAAGCAGAATCCGGCGATCGCGTTCGCCGAAGGAGACCAGGAGTTCGGCACGATCGACGCGGCTGGGAGGGACGAGGTCCTGATCGCCGAAATCCGCGCCGACGCCGCCGTCCCGGGCGGATTCTGGATCTGGGCCGTCTGCGATAATCTCCGCCGCAGCTCGGCGTTGAATGCGGTCCTCGTCGCCGAGAAAGTGTTGTTCTGAGGTTGCGAGGTTACGGGGTTGCGAGGTTACGAGGTGGGCCGTTCTACCTCGCGACCCCCTAACCTCGCAACCCCGCAACCCCCAGGAGAATCAATGCAAGACTTCTACGAACCCAAAGTCGGCGATCTAGCGCCGAACTTTCGTCTGCCGTCCACGCGCGGGAAAGAGATCTCGCTGAAGGATTACAAAGGGTGGGACGTCGTCCTCTACTTCTATCCGAAGGACGACACGCCCGGCTGTACGGCCGAGGCGTGCGGGTTCCGCGATCATGAGCCGGACCTCACCAAGGAACACGCCGTGATCCTCGGCGTGTCGACCGATCCGATGGACTCGCACGACAAGTTCTCGGACAAATACCACCTCAACTTCCCGCTTCTCTCCGACCAGACCGCCGACGTCGCGAAGATGTACGGCGTCTGGAGGGAGAAGAACATGTACGGCCGCCGCACCTGGGGCGTAGCGCGCTCCACCTTCCTGATCGGCTCCGACGGGCGCATCAAGCGCATCTGGAAGAAGGTGGATACGAAGACGCACGGGGACGATGTGCTGGCCGCCGTGCGCGAGATGCACGCGAAGTAGCTTTTCGCGAGACGCACGCCCCTCACCCGCCGCTTCGCGGCACCCTCTCCCGAAGGGAGAGGGGCTGCGCTCCTTGTCACTCCCTCTCCCTCCGGGAGAGGGTGCCGCGAAGCGGCGGGTGAGGGGCGTGCGGCCTCGCTAAGCGCGTTCACATACCCATCCGCGGTCTGCGCCACCGTCGCATTCGCGCGCAGCCACTCATGCTGCGCCTTCGCGATCCGCTCGCGGTCGAAGTCGCGCATCAGGAACTCGGCGAGCGCCTCGGCTTCGCCCTCGCCGAACGGA
>DASXIH010000246.1:0-3772 GCA_036498125.1 Thermoanaerobaculia bacterium | reverse complement strand
CCTCTTCCGCACCCGCGACCACGGCCAGACGTGGGAGCGCATCTCCCCCGACCTGACGACGAACAACCCCGAGAAGCAGAAGCAGGAGCAGTCGGGCGGCGTCACGGTCGACAACTCCTCGGCCGAGATGAACAACACGGTCTACGCGATCTCGGAGTCGCCGAAGAACAATGACGTCGTCTGGGTCGGAACCGATGACGGCAACGTCCAGGTCACGCGCGACGGTGGCAAGTCGTGGACGAACGTCACGAAGAACCTCCCGCTGGCGCCGAACGCCTGGATCTCGTACGTCGACACCGGCCACTTCGGCGAAGGGACGGCGTTCGTCACGGTCGACATGCACACGACCGGCGACATGAAGCCGTACGCCTACAAGACGACCGACTTCGGCGCGACGTGGACGCCGCTCATCGCGGACAACTCCGGCGTGAACGGCTACGCGCACGTCATCCGCGAAGACCTCGTCAATCCGCATCTCCTCTACGCCGGCACCGAGCACGGTCTCTGGATCTCGCTCGACGACGGCGGCAAGTGGGCGCAGTACAAGGGCGGCGACATGCCGGTGGGCGTCGCGGTGCGCGACATCGCCATCCACCCGCGCGACAACGATCTCGTCCTCGCCACGCACGGCCGCGGCATCTGGATCGTCGACGACATCTCTCCGCTCCGCGCCCTCACGCCCGACGTGATGGCGAAGGAAGCGGAGTTCCTGCAGTCGGCGCCGGCGGTGCAGCGCATCTTCGGCCAGGGCGGCTGGGTGCCGGGCGACGCGCAGTTCGTCGGCAACAACCCGCCGGGCGACGCGGTGATCACGTACTACCAGCGCAAGCGTCACATCTTCGGCGACCTCAAGATCGAGGTGCTCGACTCCGCCGGCAACGTCGTCGGCACGATTCCGTCGAGCAAGCGCCGCGGCCTCAATCGCGTCACCTGGTCGATGCGCACGAAGCCGCCCAAAGTCGCCCCCGCAGCCTCGGCTGCATTCGGCGCCGCGGTCGGCCCGCGCGTCCTCCCCGGCACGTACACCGTCCGGATGACGAAGGACAAGAACGTCTACACGACGCCGCTCTCCGTCATCACCGATCCGCGCGCGACGTACAAGCCGGAAGACCGCAAGGCGAACTACGATCTCGCGAACAAGCTGAAAGGCGACATCACCGACATGGCGTACTCGGTCGAGCAGATGAACGCCATCCGCAGCGCGCTCGATGAACGCGCCTCCAAGCTCCCGGCCAGCGATGCGACCGCGAAGAAGCTCCGCGCCGCGTCCGACTCCGTCGACACGATCCGCAAGAAGGTCGTGGCGACGAAGGAAGGCGGCATGATCACCGGCGAAGAGCGCCTCCGCGAAAACATCACCGACGTCTACAGCGGCGTCGTCTTCTACGAAGGACGCCCGTCGCAGACGCAGGTCGACCGCGCGGATGCGATCCACCGCGAGATGGCCGACGTCGACGCCGACTTCAAGGCGTGGTCGACCAAAGAGCTCCCGAGCATCAACGCCGCCCTCGCGAAGAAGAACCTCCCGCCGATCAAGCTCATGACGCGCGACGAGTGGGACAAGTCAAACGCCTCCGAAGCCGGCGGAAGTCCGACGGCAACGGAGAATGAGTTCCGGATGTTCGAGAGGGACTAGAAACCGGTGACGGGGTTGCGGGGTTACGAGGTTTCGGCCTCTCCTGCAACCCCGGCACCTCGTAACCCCGCAACCCCTTCATGATCCTCGCGGCCCTTCTCGCCCACGTCATCGTCCTCGGCATCGCGCAGGACGGCGGGTATCCGCAGGCGGGATGTGAGCGTCCCGACTGCGTCGCCGCCTGGAACAATCCTAAGCTCCGCCGTCATGTCGCGTCGCTCGCGATCGTCGATCCGTCGACGAACGAGCAGTGGATGATCGACGCGACCCCCGATTTCCCCGAGCAGTTGCACAGCATCGGCGGCCGGATCAACGGCATCCTCCTCACGCACGCGCACATCGGCCACTACCTCGGCCTCGCGCAGCTCGGCCGCGAGGTGATCGGCGCGCATGACATGCCGGTCTACGCGATGCCTCGCATGCGCGCCTTCCTCGAGCACAACGGCCCGTGGGACCAGCTGGTGCGGCTGCACAACATCGACCTCCGCCCGCTCGAAGACGGCGTGCCGGTGCAGCTCAACGCGAACATCACCGTCACGCCGGTCGTGGTGCCGCATCGCGGCGAGTACAGCGAGACGGTCGCGTTCCTCGTGAAGGGACCGAAGCGCTCCATCCTCTGGATGCCCGACACCGACCGCTTCGAGCACATCGACCAGCTGATCGCACGCGTCGACGTCGCGTACCTCGACGGCACCTTCTTCGACGCGAAGGAGCTTCCCCGCCGCAACCTCGCCGAGATCCCCCATCCGCTGATGCGCGACTCGATGGAGCGCTTCGCGAAACTCCCGCCGAACGACCGCGCGAAGATCCGATTCATCCACCTCAATCAGTCGAATCCGGCGCTGCGTGATCCGAAAATCGTTCGCCCGTTCGCGGTCGCGGCCGAAGAGGAGCGCGAAGGGCTGTGAACGTCCGCGCTGCGCGTCGCGCTGTCACTCACAGCGGACGTTTTCGCGCGTGCGCCGCACTTCCCTACCGGGAAAAATCTGGCACCTCAAACGCATGAGGGCGGTATAACGAGACGCCCACCTCGAATAGGCCCAGGTAAGAGGAGATTGCAATTCATGCGTACCCGGATACTCGTATCTCTTGCAGTAGTGCTGTCCGCTTTCTCGTTGTCCGCGCAGTCGAACCAGGTCGGAGCCTTCTTCAACCGTCCATCGTTCGAAACGACGACGGTCACCGACCCCGACGCCGGCCGCGTCAAGCTGGTGTTCGACGGGAAGACCGGCTACGGCCTCTCGTTCGACCACTTCACGTCGCCCGACACCGCCGTTCACCTTTCCTGGCAGAGGCTCCGTGCCGACTCGCGGATCGAGTTTCCCGATCAGAAGTTCAACGTCGACTCAGGCACGATGGATCTCAACGAGTACACCGCTGCCCTCCACTGGTACTTCCTCTCGGACCGCAACATGGTGCGGCCGTACTTCGGAGCGGGCGTCGCACGCATCCAGGGTGCGAAGCTGCACATCCCGGCTGACCTGACCGACAGCGGCTCCTCCGACGAGACCTTCTCGCTCGACAGCAAGACCACCTGGACCGCCGACGCCGGCATCGACATCCGCATCGGCGGGAACGGCGCGATCACCGTCAACGCGCAGTACACGCCGTACAAGACCCACTTCGGCGCCGCCCCCGACGACCCGGTGCAGTACATGAAGCTCAATCCGACGACGCTCTCCGCCGGCTTCCGCTGGCGGTTCTGACGCGTTACGCGTTATCCGTTACGCGTAACGCATAACGCATAACGCATAGTCACCGCATCCGCCCGCCGCCAAAGACACGAATCGACTTGAAGTGCACGTCGAAGTAATTGGCGGCGGCGCGGATGGCGCTGCTCACCATCCACTCCTCCCGCTCGCCGATCCGTTCCAGCGGCATCCGCATGTTCGGCGGCAGCTTGAAACGGCAGCTGCGGCAGAGCGCCGTCCCAGCCGTTTTCTGCATGCTGCAACGCGGGCAGTTCCTCCGCTTCGCGAGCTTCTCGATCTGCTGCTTCGACATCATCCCACCCTCCCAAATAGAAAAAGGCCGGGGAGCACCCGGCCTTTCTCTGCACATGTTTCTGTGCAGCGGATGATAGCACTACTCCAACTTCGCGGTCGTCGCATGCCGAGATCCTTCGCTGACGCTCAG
>DASXIH010000245.1:0-2611 GCA_036498125.1 Thermoanaerobaculia bacterium | reverse complement strand
AGACCTCGACGAGCGGCGGCTTCCGCTCCTTCATCGCCACCGTGCTTCGGCGGCCGAGCGGCGTGACGCGGGCGCAGCTGAGCGCCGACCGCGACGCGATCGTGTCGTACTACCGCTTGCACGGATTCTCCGATGCGGCGGTCGCGACGCCGGTGGTGAACACGAACGCGGCGAAGGGAACGATGACGGTCGACTTCCCGATCACCGAGGGGCCGCAGACGATCGTGAAGGCGGTGCGCATCGAAGGGAACGAGCAGGTTCCCACGCGCGATCTGCCGAAACCGACGCTGAAGACGAATCAGCCGCTCGACCTGCAGGCACTGCAAGCCGACCGGGTGGCGCTCGAAACGTTTTACGCCCAGCGCGGCAACGCCGAGGTGCAGATCGCGCAGCGCCCCGACATCTCGCCCGACAAGACCTCGGCGACGATCACGTACGTCATCGCCGAGGGACCGAAGATCAAGGTCGGCGACGTCGTCGTCCGCGGCAACACCTACACCAAGACCGACGTCATCCTCCGCAAGGCGGGCATCGCCTCCGGCGATCCGTTCTCCTACATCAACATCCTGGAGGCGCAGCGCGAGCTCTATCAGCTCGGCATCTTCCAGCGCGTCGAGATTCAGCCGGAGCAGACCGGCACCGGCGTCGGCGACCGCAACGTCGTCATTCAGGTGGAGGAAGGGAAGGACCTCTCGATCGGCGGCACCCTCGGCGCCTCGAAGGAGACGGGCAGCAAGCTCTCGCCGATCATCTCGGCGTCGATCGCGCACCGGAATCTCTTCGGCACCGGCCGCTACCTCGGCCTCCAGTACGTCAAGAGCAGCGCGCGAAGTGAAGAGCTCCTGACGTATCAGGAGCCGTTCATCGGCCGCTTCAACGTGCCGGCGCAGTTCACGATCTTCCACAGCAAGGACATCCGGCCCGACGCGACGGTCGACCAGCGCGGCGCCTCGCTCGAAATCACCAAGGTCGCCCGGCTGCAGACCCGCTGGTCGATCCGCTACGAATACCGCATCGGCAACTGCCAGTCGGGCGCGCTCTGCGATCAGGCGAAGCAGCACATCCTGCCGGGCGTCGACACGTCGATCACGAACATCGACATCTCGTCGCTGACGCCGACCTTCTTCTGGGACCGCCGCGACGATCCGATCGATCCGCACCGCGGCTTCTTCACGACGGCGCTGCTGGAGTACGCCTTCCCGGTGCTCCACGCCGACGCCGACTTCTTCAAACAGTTCGCGCAGGCGTCGTACTACCTGCCGGTGAGCGAGCGGAGCGTGTTCGCGGTCTCAGGCCGGGTCGGCTTCATCGAGCCGCGCGGGACGGTGCCGTTCACGGAGCGCTTCGTCGGCGGCGGCGAGACCTCGCACCGCGCCTTCGCCCTCGACCTCCTCGGCGACGCCTGCACGCCGCTACCCGACGGCACCTGCGACGGGACGCTCGTCTTCCTGAAGGACGCAGACGGCAATCCGACGAAGAACGTCGCGCCGATCGGCGGCAACAGCATCTTCATCACGAACCTCGAGTACCGCTTCCCGATCTTCTCGTCCCTCGGCGGCGCCGTGTTCACCGACATCGGCAACGTCTTCCCGACGACCGTCATCCATTTCAACGACCTGCGGTACGGCGTCGGCACGGGCTTCCGCTACCTCTCGCCCGTCGGCCCGCTGCGCTTCGACATCGGATACAAGCTCCACCGCCGCGACTACGAGAAGCCGTTCGCCTTCTTCATCACCCTCGGCTACGCGTTCTAACCCTCGTGTAGCGCAGGCTTCCAGCCTGCGCTCCGGGTGGAAGGGGCGCAGGCTGGAAGCCTGCGCTACACGATCACGCTCCTGCCTCAGGGGAGCGGACGTCTCGTCCGCTCATGCGCGGCGTCAGCCGCGCTGTTGCGCGGCCGAGCGGACGAGACGTCCGCTCCCCTTTGCGCCAGCGCGGATTTCAAAGCGGCTAGAACGACGTTTCCACCGACTCCGCCGCATTCTGCGCGCGTTCGGCTTCGAGCTTCGCGACGCGGGCGCGGAGGTCGGTGAGCTCCGTATTCAGGCGCGCCAGCTCATCTTTCATCGCCTCGCGCGTCAGGTCGCTGAAGCGGGTCGTCAGCTTCTTCACCTGATCGCCCTGGAACTGCGTCAGCTTGTTCCACGAGTCGCCGAGTACTTCGCGCAGCATCGATTCGAAATCCTGAGCCATGGTTCTCCTTCCGCGAGCAATTGAAGTGCCACGGAGCCGTGTGGGAGAATCGCCCCTACGTGCCGATGATCCGCAGTTTCCAAGACTTCTGGCCGTACTACGTCCGCGCCCACTCGAAGCCGCGGACGCGCGTCCTTCACGCCATCGGCTCCGTCCTCGCAGTCCTCTCGGTCGGCCTCGCCCTATCGTTCAGCCTCTGGCTCCTGCTCGCCGCACCCCTCGTCGGCTACGCCTTCGCCTGGTACGCGCACTTCTTCGTCGAGCACAACAAACCCGCGACCTTCGGCCACCCCTTCTACTCGCTCGCCGCCGACTACCGGATGCTTTTCCTGATGATGGCGGGCAGAATGGATGCCGAAGTCGCGCGCTGCTGTGCGTGAGGTTTCGAGGGGTTTCGAGGTTACGAGGTTTCGGTGTT
>DASXIH010000244.1:0-3909 GCA_036498125.1 Thermoanaerobaculia bacterium | reverse complement strand
GGATGTACTTCGCGTCGTCGGTTCCCGGAACGACCGCGGTCGCATCCGGCCGGTCGTCCTTCACTTGCGAGTAGGTGTAGGCGAGGCGCGCCTGCCAGTTGTTCGAGAAGCGCTTCTGGAGGTCGAGGGTCACGCCGTTGTACCGAGAGTGGGCGCTCGACTGGAACGCGATCACTCGCGAGAAGTTCGAGAATGGCCGCACAGACGAATACTTCTTGTACTGTACCGTGCCGCCGTCGGAGAGATTCGCGGTTTCGAGCGTGGAGCTGCCGACGTTTAGGTCGATGGAGCGCGTGAGATCGTCGCCCTTCACGTACTGGTACGTCACGCCGAACGAGTAGTCGTCGCCGAGGCCGCGCTCGACGCCGAGGCTCGCCTGCTGCGTCTTCGGGCTCTGGAAGTTCTTGTCGAACACGAAGATGGTCGGCTTCGGAATCTTCGCGCCGGTCGGAATCGAAGTGAAGACGTTGGGATAAGTCGGCAGCGGATCGTTCGGCGCGTTGAACGTGATCGTCTGCACGTTGATGCCGTTGTTCGAATGGGCGGTGCCGACGATGATCGACGGGACGCGGCCGTAGAAGATGCCGTAGCCGCCGCGGACGACGAGGCGGTTGTTCGACTCCGGCGTCCAGGCGAATCCGATGCGCGGGCCGAGGTTGTTGTGATCCTTCGGAATGCGGCCCGTGTCGAGGCCGGCCGCGAGGAGCTGCGCGTCAGGATTCTGCACCGACGGCTGCGCCACATCCTGGATGTCGTAGCGAAGCCCGGCGTTGATCGTCAGCGTCGGCCGCACATGCCACTCGTCCTGTACGAACGCGGCGTACTCGGTCATGTCGGGATTCGTCGTCGGACCGGTTGTGCCGGGCCCCGGGAACGCCTGCGTGAACGAGGCGACTTTGCCGTTCGTGTAGTCGGCGAGACTGTTGAAGGTGTAGGAGCCGAAGAAGTTGCCGGGGAAGTAGTTGAGGATCCGGTCGCGGTTGACGTCCACGCCGCCCTTCAACGTGTGATTCGAGAGGACATAGGTCGCCGTATCCGCGATCTGGCGCC
The DNA here is from genome assembly GCA_036498125.1 of Thermoanaerobaculia bacterium. Classification (GTDB taxonomy): domain Bacteria; phylum Acidobacteriota; class Thermoanaerobaculia; order Gp7-AA8; family Gp7-AA8; genus DASXHZ01. The sequence continues at coordinate 2,859 of DASXIH010000244.1, read as the reverse complement.
GGCGGATCGTCGTTTCGCGCGGACTGAAGGTGTTGCGGCCGAAGTTGAGAACGAGCGTTCCCTTTTCGAAGACGCGCGCTTCCGGATCGGGGCTGTTCGCGAAGCCCGGCTCGCTGTCCTTCGCGTACTGGCCGCGCACTTCGTTGAAGAACGAGCCGCTGAAGATCTGCGAGTCGTTGCCGCTGAAGGTGTCGGTTTTCACGAGCGAGTTTCCCGTGTGCTCGACGGAGTTGGAGCTGTTGCCGTTCTCGAAGTTGACGCCGGTGAACTTCTGTTTGTTGTAGCGCAGCGAGAGGTGATTGTTCTTGACCAGCTCCGAGTCGGTCTTGAGCAGGTAGACGTCCTGGTTCTGCTCTTTCGCATACGAGCCGGCGACGCCGTTGATGTGCGCCAGCGCAGCCTGCGACGCGGCGTCGGTCGAGTAGCCGCCGGTCGGAACGCCGAGGATGACCGGATTGTCGATCGAGTTGCGCTGGAGGTCGGCGTTCGCGAAGAAGAAGTGCTTGTCCCTCACGATCGGGCCGCCGACCGATGCGCCGTACTGATCGAAGTGGTACGGGCTCTTCGCTCGCTTGTTGATCTCGTTGATGTAGTTGTTCGCGTTGAGGTCCTTGTCGCGATAGAAGTCGAACACCGAGCCGTGGAAGTCGTTCGTTCCCGACTTCGTGACGACGTTGATGACGGCGCCCGCGGCGCGGCCGTACTCGGCCGAGTACGAGCTCGAGTTCACCTGAAACTCTTTCACCGCATCCTGCGAGAACTGATACGGCGCGCGGCCGGAGCCCGTGCGGCCGAGGGCCTGGCCGAAGAACGTGTTGTCGTTGTTCGCACCGTCGATGACGAGCGAGTTGAGCGTGCCGCGCTGGCCGGCGAAACTGATGTCGCCGAGGCGCGTGTCCTTCACGACGCCGGGCGTGGTGAGGACGAAGTCGATGAAGTTGCGGCCGTTCGTCGGCAGGTTCTCGATCGACTTCTCGTTGACGACGCTCGAGACCTGCGACCGCGTCGTCTCGACGAGCGGTGCGGCGGCAGTGACGGTCAGCGTCTCCGAAGCGCCGACCTTCATCTTCAGGTTCAGCGCGACGTCGGTGCCGACGTTCACTGTGATGTTCCCCAGCTTCAGCGGCTGGAAGCCGGAGAGCTCTGCGGAGACCGTGTAATTCGCCGGCGGAAGGAGCTCGATCGCGTACTGCCCTTTTTCGTTGCTGACGGTCGAGCGCGACGTGCCCGTCGCCGCGTTCGTGGCCGTGACGGTAACGCCCGGCAGCACGGCGCCCGTGTCATCGGTGATGGTGCCGGAGATGGAACCGTTGCTGCTTTGACCGAAGATGCAGAGCGGCATCGACGCCAGAAGCAGCGCGAAAACCAAGCGGATAAGCTTCGCGTGCATTGAACAAGCTCCTTTTTAGGATTCCTGGACGAGTAAACCCACAATAGCACGGAGGACGAGTCGTGCCGATTGCAACCGTAAACCCAGCTACCGGCGAGACACTCCGTACCTTCGACGCCCTGAATGATGCGCAGATCGACGAGAGAATCGCGTGCGCGGCGTCAGCATTCGACGTGAATCGTGCGCGGAGTTTCAGCGAGCGCGCGACACGGATGCGCCGGGCGGGTGACCTGCTCGACGAGCGCAAAGAGAAGTACGGACGGCTGCTCACGACCGAGATGGGAAAGCCGGTCAAAGCGGCGGTGTCCGAGGTGCAAAAGTGCGCGCTCGTCTGCCGCTACTACGCGGAGCACGCGGAGGCGCACCTCGCCGACGAGCAGGTGAAGACCGAAGCCTACGAGTCGTTCATCCGGTACCAGCCGATCGGGCCCGTGCTCGCCGTGATGCCGTGGAACTTCCCGTTCTGGCAGGTGTTCCGGTTCGCGGCGCCGGCGCTCATGGCGGGCAATGTCGGGCTGCTCAAGCACGCGTCGAACGTCCCGCAGTCGGCCCTAGCAATCGAGGAGGTCCTGCGCGACGCCGGATTCGATCGCGACGAGTTCCAGACGCTCCTGATCGGCGCCGAACAGGTCGAGCGGATCCTCAGCGATGAGCGCGTGAAGGCGGCGACGCTCACCGGCAGCGAGCCGGCCGGAGCGAGCGTCGCGAGCATCGCCGCGAAGCACATCAAGAAGAGCGTCCTGGAGCTCGGTGGGAGCGATCCGTTCGTCGTCATGCCGTCGGCCGATCTCGACAAGGCGGTGGAGATCGCGGTGAAGGCGCGGATCGTCAACAACGGCCAGTCCTGCATTGCTGCGAAGCGGTTTATCGTTCACGAAAAGATATACGATCAATTCACCGCTAAATTCGTCGATGCTATGAATGCATTGAAAGTCGGCGATCCGATGGACGAGTCGACCGACGTCGGACCGCTGGCGATGCCGCAGCTCGTCGACGACATCGAAAAGCAGGTGCGCGACTCGGTCGCCGCGGGCGCGAAGCTACTCTGCGGCGGCAAGCGGCTCGGCGAGCGGGGCAACTTCTACGCGCCGACGGTGCTCGCGGACATTCCGAAAAACGCACCCGCATATGCCGAGGAAACGTTCGCGCCGGTCGCGTCGCTCTTCCGCGTGCGCGACACCGCGGAGGCAATCGCGCTCGCGAACGCCACACCGTTCGGCCTCGGGTCCGCCGTCTTCACGAACGATCGCGCCGAAGCCGATCGCTTCATCGACGGCATCGAGGCGGGACAGGTCTTCGTGAATGCGATGGTGGCGTCCGATCCGCGCGTCCCGTTCGGCGGCGTGAAGCACTCGGGCTTCGGCCGCGAGCTCGGCGTTCACGGCATCCGCGAGTTCGTGAACATCAAGACGGTCTGGATCAGCTATTTGGGTGGCTGATTCGCGAAGATCCGGAACGCGCAGCGGCCG
>DASXIH010000243.1:0-13003 GCA_036498125.1 Thermoanaerobaculia bacterium | reverse complement strand
CGAGTTACGACGGACACGTGACTGTTCCCGCGTGACCCCATCGGGAACAGTCACGTGTCCGTCGTAACTCGTCATCAGGACGCCGCGCTCCAGATCGCGTTCGATGAGAGCGATGGAGTTGTCTTCCATCGTCACCTCGACGCGCAGCAGACCGCGGCGCAGCGCCTGCCGCTCCTCGATCTCGATCTCGACACGGTCGATGGTGCATCCCGCCTGCGCCAGGATCCACGACGAGAACAGCAGCCCTTCGATTCGCTCGCCGAAGTAGCCCTTCTGCATCGTGTCGGTGAGAATGCGCATGCGGCGCACGTGCGCCAGCTTCGACCGCATTTCCGGCGGATCGAAGAGCGAGGCGGTGGCGATGCGCCACTCCTCGAGCCGGATCCAATTCAAGTCGGCAGGCGCGGTAATCGTCTTCTGTGCCACGCGCGCGACCAGCTCCAGGTCGGCCGGATTGTCGAACGCCGACGAATCGACGATCAGCCGATCCGCCGGTTCCAGGAGCGCATGGACGTAATCGGCGTTCTCGTGGGGCAGATCGCCCAGCCACCACACCGCCACCGGCATGTCGGGGATCAGCAGCGCGCTCACGAGCGGGGGTATCCGCCCCACCCGCTCGCCGCCCGCGACGATTGCAATCTCCTCGGAACAGACCTGTTTCCCCTCACCGAGCAGGTGGCAGTTCGCGCTGATCCACGACGTCATCTCCGCCGGCGCCGCCGGATCCGCGCGGACCACGATCGTCCGCTGCGGCACGACAATCGATGCCTTGCTCAGCACCTCGCTCGCCTCGGTGTGATGCTCGTGCGTCGCCGAGTGCGCGACGACGTTCCAGAGCGCCGCTCGCGTCACCGCGTTGTCGTGGTCCTTCTTTTCGACGCGCCACAGCTCCGCGAGCGTCTGCTCGATCGATGCATAGTCGACCTTCACATCTTCGCCGGAGGTCAGTTCGTCGGCAGTCAGGGGCGTCTCCACTTGCGTCCATCCGCTGCAAGAAGCGCGTCCGCCGCGTCCGGTCCCCATGTTCCCGCGGGATACGCATCAGGCATTCGCGCGTCGGCCGCCCACGCGGTCAGTAGCGGATCGAGCCACGCCCACGCCGTCTCGACCTCGTCGCGGCGGGCGAAGAGCGTCGAGTCGCCGAGCATCGTCTCGAGCAGCAGCCGCTCGTATGCCTCGGGCGGCTCGGCGCCAAACGACGTCGCGTAGCGGAACTCCATCGTCACGGGAGCCGTACGCACCACAGGCCCGGGGACCTTCGAGTCGAACTTCAGCGAGATCCCCTCGTCCGGCTGGATGCGGATCGCGAGGACGTTCGGCTGCGTCCGGACTCCCGACACCTTCTTGAACAGCGGATACGGCGCCGGCCGGAACTGGATCGAGATGTCGGTGACGCGTTTCGGCAGCCGTTTGCCGGCGCGCAGATAGAACGGCACGTCGGCCCAGCGCCAGTTGTCGATGTAAACCTTCAGCGCCGCGAACGTCTCCGTGTGCGAATCAGGCCGGACGTCCTCCTCTTTGCGGTATGCGGGAGCGAGCTCGCCGAGAACCGAGCCGTCGACGTACTGCCCGCGGACCGCCATCGACTCCTCGTTCCCCTTCGGAAACTCGCGGAGGGCGCGGAGCACCTTCACCTTCTCGTCGCGCACCGCGTCGGCGTCGAACGCCACCGGCGGTTCCATGGCGGTGAGGGAGAGGAGCTGCAGCATGTGGTTCTGGATGATGTCGCGTGCGATGCCGGCGTTGTCGAAGTAGTTGCCGCGCTTCTCGACGCCGAGCGACTCGGCGACCGTCAGCTGCACGTGGTCAATATATTGACGATTCCAGAACGGCTCGAAAATCCCGTTCGCGAAGCGCAGCACCATCAGGTTCTGCACCGTCTCCTTGCCGAGGTAGTGATCGATGCGGAAGACCTGCCGCTCGCGGAACGTCGTCACCGCGACGCGGTTCAGCTCCTTCGCCGACTCGAGGTCGTGACCGAACGGCTTCTCGATGATCGCCCGCGTGTACGGCCCGCCCCGCTCGGGATCGGTGACCATCCCCTCGGAGCCGAGGAACTCGCAGATGACGGGAAAGAAGTTCGGCGGGACGGCGAGGTAGTAGAGCCGGCGGCCGCCGGTCCCCCGCGTCTTGTCGCACTCTTCGAGCTTCTGCTTCAGCCGGAGGTACGCCGCGGAGTCGCTGAAGTCGCCCTGCACGTAGAAGAGGCCCTTCGCGAAGGCTTCCCACACGGCGTCGTCCACCGGCTTCGTGCGCGCGAATTTGTTGCACGCCTCGCGAATGTCCATCCGGAACGCGTCGTCGGTGTAGTCGGGCCGCGCGAAGCCGATGATCGTCTGGCCGGCGGGCAACAATCCGTCGTGCGCGAGCGAGTAGAGCGCCGGAAGCAGCTTGCGGTGGGTCAGGTCGCCGGAAGCGCCGAAGATGACGAGACAAGAAGCGTCGGGTACGCGTTCCTGCTCGAGACCTTCACGCAGTGGATTCGTTTCGAGCACCGGGGCCACGACCGTCATCGACGCCTCCTCAATCGGATTAAATCAGATATTCTCCTGCGCCATGTGGCAATACACCCCGCGCGTTGCCGTCGTTCGCGGTTTGCGGACGCCGTTCGCGAAGTCCGGCACCGTCTACTCCGCCCTCACCTCGCTCGACCTCGGCAAGATGGTCGTCGCCGAGCTGGTGCAGCGCAGCGGCATCGACCCGAATGAGGTGCAGGAGCTGATTTTCGGCAACGTCATCCCGTCGGTGAAGGCGCCGAACATCGCGCGCGAGATCGTCCTCGGCACCGGCCTGCCGAAGCGCATCCCCGGCTACACGGTCGGCAAAGCGTGCGACTCCGCCGCGCAGGCGATCACCTCCGGCGCCGACCTCATCTTCCGCGGGTACGCCGATACCGTGATCGCGGGCGGCACCGAGTCGCTGTCCGACATCCCGATCCTCTTCTCGAAGAACTTCTCCGATGCGCTCGTCATGGCGAGCAAGCAGAAGAGCGTCGGCGGAAAGCTCGGCTCGTTCCGCAAAATGAAGCTGAAGGATCTCGCGCCGGATACTCCGGCCATCGCCGAATCGACCACCGGGCTCACGATGGGCCAGTCAGCGGAGAAGATGGCGAAGGAGAACGGCATCACGCGCGAGGCACAGGACCGCTTCGCGCTGCAGAGCCACACCCACGCCGCGGCCGCGACGGAGAGCGGCCGTTTCAAGGAAGAAGTGATGACGGTCGTCGTGCCGCCGAAGTACGAAGGTGTCGTCGAGAAGGACAATCTCATCCGCGGCGATTCGACGCTCGAAGGGCTCGCGAAGCTGAAACCGGTCTTCGACCGCAAGTACGGCTCGATCACCGCCGGCAACTCGTCCCCGCTCACGGACGGCGCGGCCGCGGTGCTGCTGATGTCGGAGGACAAGGCGAAGGCCGCCGGCATCAAGCCGATCGGCTTCATCAAGTCGTACGCATACGCCGCGATCGATCCATTCGATCAGTTGCTCCAGGGCCCAGTCCTCGCGCTTCCGGTTGCGCTCGAGCGCGCGAAGCTGACGCTCAAGGACATCAACGTGATCGAGATGCACGAGGCGTTCGCCGCGCAGGTGCTCTCGAACATTCAGTGGATGGGCTCGAAGAAGATCGCGAAGGAAAAGCTCGGCCGCGAAGAGCCGGTCGGCGACATCGACCCCGAGGCCATCAACCGCACCGGCGGCTCCATCGCCCTCGGCCACCCCTTCGGCGCCACCGGCGCCCGCATCATCACCACCGTCTGCAACGAGCTCCAGCACACCGGCGGCCAGTACGGCCTCGTCACCATCTGCGCCGCGGGCGGGATGGGAGTGGCCGTGATTCTGGAGCGAGAGTAGCCGAGGTAGAATTCAGGCGTGGCCGAGGATCTATTCGAGACACTCTTGCGGTTCCACCGCGAGGTCACGGTTCCGGAGATGGAGCGGTTCCACCGCGAGGTCACAGTTCCGGGGATGGAGCGGTTTCACCGCGAGGTCACGGTTCCGGACATGATGCGGTTCCACCGCGAGGTGGCAATTCCGGACATGCAGCATCTCGTGCGAGAACCGCTGGAAGAGAAAATCGAGTCCGTTCGAACTGAACTACGCAGCGAGATGCTCGGTGGCTTCGACGCCACCTACAAGAGAGTAGGCATTATGGAAACCGAAATGACGCTCATGCGGGGCGCCCTTCGCGATCTCGAAAGGCAAGTGGCCACGATTAGTGATCGAGTGGCAGCCATACAAGGCAGCCTCAAGGGTGTCGACGAGAAACTCGATCATTTTGCCTTGCGTTCTGAGGTTGCCGAGCTCAAAGAACAGCTTCATTCGATTCAGCAGCGGGTCGACGAAATCGAGACGCTCCTCAACGAGAACTGAGCGTCACGGTCGGCGACACGCTTCGGAGCACCTTCTCCTTCTGATTCGGAAGCATCAGGACGACGCCGCCAGGCGGGATGCGGATGCCGCTGAAGTGTACGACGTTGCCTTTCACCGAGAACGTGAGCGGGCCGTAGATCGTCCGGAGGTTGCGGACGGAGACGCCATCCTTGAGCCACGACTCCGGAATCCCTGCGCCGAGGACGAGGGACTGATCGGATTCGCGCTCGTAGGCGAGCATGTCGATGAAGGAGCGGACGAAGTCGGTGCCGACCCAGAGGTGAGGAATGTCGCCGGCGTACGTCGGGCTGCGATAGTCCTGCGCGACGACCTCGGCCCACTGCTTCCAGCCCAGCGGCCGGCGGTCGGCGAGGAACCATTGCAGGAGTTGCTGCGCGCGGTCACGCCAGCCGAGGCGGACGAAGACGCCGACGTTGCGCAGCTCGTACGGCGTGTAGTCGCGCCAGGCGCGCGTGCCGTTCATGCGTCCTGACGCTTCGTTCCAGTATTGCGTGAACTCGCGGATGACGACGTCATGCGGCAGATTCGCGAGATCGTCGACCGGCTCGATCCCGATCGTCGTCGACGTCGGATCGAAGTCGCCGAGGTCCGCGGAGCCGGGGATGTAGTTGATGTCGTGCAGCGCGATGGCGCGCCGGATCGACTCATGGAAGTCGTGCGCGAAGTCGTCGCGTATCGCGGCGAAGCGTTGTGCCGCGTCATGCTTGCCGAGGCGCTCGGCGAGCCACGTGACGTCCTTCAGCCCTCGGAGAGCCCAGAAGTCATCCCAATACGAGTGCATCGGCTTCGCGGAGTAGCCCTCATGGCTGATCGACGGTGGGAGGAGCCCGGCGAAATGCGGCGCTTCGCCGCGGGTCTGCTTCCGGATCGTGTCGATGTAGTTCGCCGCCTTCTCGACATGCGGCCACACCTCGTTCGCCAGCGCGACGTCGCCGGTGAGCCGGGTGTACTCCGCGACGAGGTAGATGAACTCGCCGTGGCTGTCGTTTTCTGCGACCGGATCGGCCCCGCGCGTGTCGACACAGCACGGCACCTTCCCATCGGCGAACTGATACTGCGCGAACCAGCGGATGTAGTCGCGGATCTGCTCGTCGAAGCCGAAGCGGAGCAGCGCCGTCGACGCGAGCGAGCCGTCGCGAATCCAGCTCCGTCGGTAGTTCCGCGCGCCGCCGCGGATGGCGGGACCATCGCGGCCGAGGAGATTGAACGCGAGGTTCGCGCGGACGGTGTCGACGAGGTCCTTCGCCGCGGGGATGTCGATCTGCACGTGATCGGCGATCGACTGCCAGTGTTTGCGCTCCTCCTCGAAGCTCTCCTTTCCGGCGAAACTGAGGCCGATCTCCTTCTCCGTCGTCAGGTCGAACTCCCACCGCAGGAGCGCCGAGGGGTGCTTCTGTGGGTCCCGCGCAGGGCCGGAGTCGCGAAGATCGAACAGCTCGGAGGCATCGCCCTCGTCGAACGTCGATAGGACCTCCGTTGACGGCGGGATGGACGGAACGATGTTCGTGCGATCGACCGAGAGCAATTCTCCATCCCACTGAATCGACGCAATCGGCGCCGTCAGCTCCGGAAGATTCAGCTCGTGCCACGGCGGCGTGACGCGCAGCGGCCGAACCGCAACGAAGAGCTCCACGTGCTCCGGATGCCCGCTCGTGTTCCGGATGCGATAGCGCGCCGACCCCGCGCCGAACGCCTGGACGGTCAGCGTGAACTTCGGGTGATGCCAGGTCGTCGACGGCATCGGAAGCGACCCGCCTTCGAGCGCCTGCGTCGTCGTGACATCGGCCCAGGTGATCAACCGCCCGTCGACCCGTACGAACGGCTCCAGCGTGAACCCTGCGGAAGTCTCGATCGCCCCATCCTCCGACAGCAGCGGCTTCGCCTGCTCCTCCGCGTCTTTGCCGAAGATCGTCCAGTAGCCGAACTCGCCGATCAGTCCCCGCGGATAGCGCCCCCGCAACGCGTCGTGCGCCATCATCTTGTACACGTCGATGGCGCGATCGCCGAACGACGGCGGCTCCAGGAGCACGTCGCGGACCTCGCGTTTCCCGCCGAAGTCCAACGAGATGAAACGCGCGTTCGCATTCGGAATCTGGAGGTAGTCGCGTCCGCCGTTGCCGAGACGCACGCTCCGCGCACGCGTCCACTTCTTCCCGTCCAGCGAGAGCTCGACGTCGTAATTGCTCGCAAAGTCGGCACCCCACTGCACGACGAGCCCACCGAAGTCGCGCGGCTGGTGGAGGTCGATCGTCAGCGGTCCGTCACCGTGCCAGTCGCTGACCACCCGTTCCTCGACCGCGACCGACGTATCGGCCGGCAACGGCTCGACGTCGATCTTGTCGACCCACACGTTCCCCTTCCCGCCGGTTGCCGCCGTCACCGTCACCTCGATTGCCGAGATGTGTTTCAACGTGTGGTCGGTTGCCGGACCCCACGCGAACTCGATGTGCCGCTTGTCAGCGACGACGTCCGTCCAATCGTGCGGAAAGTCCCATGCGACATGGCGCATCCACCAGACGTTCTCTCCGTCGATGAACTTCAGCTCCAGTGTGTTCGGCTGCATCTCACCGCGCAGCCGGAGGACGAAGCGATAGTTCTCCGGCACGTCGATGTTCACGGGACGCCGCGCCGCAGCCCATCCGCCGTGTCCATGAAAATCGAAATCCATGCGCAGCGCGCCGCCGTCGTTCGCGAGACTGAGCGACACGCCGTCCGACGGCGCGGACGTCCACTGCGACACCTCGGAGCCGGTGAGAATCAGCAAGGCTGCGAGCCAGAGGCGCATGCTGAAAGCGTACACTCACCCGCGATGTCGAAAGCGCTGGAGGCACTCGTCAAGAAACTCCGCGACCTCGGCTTGTCGTACCCCGACACGTACGAAGACCATCCGTGGGGCGAAACGGCGATCAAGATCCGTCCGCACGGCAAAGTCTTCCTCTTCATCGGCACGCACGACGATCACGTGTCGTTCAGCGTGAAGCTCCCGAGCTCTCGCGACATGGCGGTCGACCTTCCCTGGGCCGAGCCGACGCATTACGGCATGGGGAAACACGGCTGGGTGACGGGCCACATCAAGCCGAAAGACGTGCCGATGGAGCTGATCCGCGCCTGGGTCGACGAGAGCTTTCGCGCCATCGCGCCGAAAAAACTTCTCAAGCAACTCGACGCGCGGTAAGCGCCCGCGGCGCGTACTGCATCACCATCACGCTGACGATCACGAGCAGGCCGCCGGCGATGGCGATGCCGCTGATCGGCTCGTGCAGAAGAACGATCGCCGCGGCGAAGGTGACGAACGGCTCGAGGTACAGCAGCGCGGCCACGCGCGAGACCTCCACATGCTCAAGCGCGCCGTACCAGACGAGATATCCGAACGCGGAGCAGCCGACGGAGAGGAACGTGATCGCGAGCCAACCGACGGGTGAAAGATGCGGGAGCTCGCGCCAGCCACGCTGATAGACGAAGAACGGCGCCAGCATCAGCGCACCGAACGTCATCATGCCGGAGGTCGCGACGCGCGGCCCGAGGCGGCGGATCGTCGGATGTCCGACGACGGAGTAGACCGCCCAGTTCAGCGTGCTCGCGAAGATCAGCAGATCGCCGCGTGTCGACGGCAGCGTCAAAACGGACGACGAGAAGTTGCCGCGGGTGATCACGAGCAGCGCGCCCGCGAATCCGCCGGCGAGGCCGATGACCTTCCACAAACCGAAGCGCTCGCGAAGGAAGAAAGCCGACAGAATGGCGGACCACACCGGCGTGAGACCGATCAGCCACCCGGCATGGGTCGCCGAGGTGAGCGTCAATGCATATGCCTGCACCATCTGATGCACGAAGACGCCGATGAATCCCATCAGCGCCAGCGACGGCCACGCGTCCCGCGGTGGCATCTTGCGGACGATCAGGTTCAGGAGCACCGCCGCAACGCCGAACCGGAAGAAGATCAGCGTCACGAACGAGACCTCGCGCAGCACCGCCTTCGTCGCGACGAAGGAGATGCCCCAAAACACGACCGCGATCAGCGCGCCGAGGCGTGGGGGGATGCGCGGCACTACTTCTGCGCGCTCCAGTTCGTGACCAGCGTGAGGGGAATCCTGGATGAGTCGTCGACCGCGATGGCCGTGAGAAAGCGCTGGCCGTCGGGTGCAACGTCATAAGCCCCCGAGATCGCAAAGAGCGTCTGCGGCGAAGCAGCTTCCTTCGTCAGGTCGACACTCATCACCTTCTGCGAGAGAGAAACGTAGAAGAGCTCGTGGCCGTCGGCGCGCCATCGCGGCAAGAAGCCGCCGCCGGACGAGACCTGGCGGCGATCCGCGAGCGCCGGGTAGTGCGCGACGTAGACCTCCGCATGGCCGGACTCCTCGCTCACCCACGCGAACATCGCCCCGTCCGGCGAGATGATGCCGCCGTACTCGGAGAATGGCGTGGCGATGAGCGGCTTCAGCTCACGCGTCGGAAGCGAATAGACGTAGATGTCGTCGTCGGGTCGATTTGGGAGTTGGCGGTCGAGGAAGAACGACTTCCCGTCCGGCGACCATGAGGTCGGGTTCAGATCCGACGACGTGGCGCGCGTGAGCTGCGTGACGTTGGACGGGTTGGCCGCATCGGCGACGTAGATGTCGCCGCCATCGCGCATCGAGAGAAATGCCGCGCTCTTTCCGTCGGGCGCCCAGACCGGCACGATGTCGCTCGCGGGATCGAAGGTGAAGCGCGTCATTTGATTCCGCGACGGGTCGATCAGCCAAAGGTCGTCCCCACGGCCGTCGGCGTCGAGCTGTTCGATGAGCACACGTTTTCCGTCGGGCGAGAGCCGGAAGTTGCCGAAGTGCCGCGGTTCCCCGAACTTCTCGATCGTCTTGCCGTTCCGATCGACCCAGGCGAGCTCCGAGTCGGGACTCGCCGTCCGGTACAGAAGGCGCCCACCCCCCACGCTGAACGCCCGGTGGTGATTGTCGAAATCCTGCTCGATGTGCTCGGCCACGACGCTCGGGTCACCGGTGAAAGCGAGCTTCTTCGCGTCGAACGGCTGCGCCAGCAGGGAGCCCGCACGCGTGTAAAGAAGAAACCCCGGCGCCGCATACGCGGCATTCGTCACGCCCTGGCAGATTTGGCGAATCGATCCGTCGCGCAGCGACGCGATCGCAACATAGTGGTCCTCGGTACGGGAGGCATCGATCAGAAAGACGATGTGCTCGCCGTCCGGTAGAAACTGCGGCCAGCGGTGCGCCTCGTCGCCGGGCCTCATCTTCGTGACCGGCCGCGCGGCTCCGCCGTTGGCGTCGACACGCATCAACGGACCGATGATCGATGCGTTGAAGACGATCACGCCATCCGCGTTCCACGTCCCCCCGTTCGGCCACGCTGCCTTGTCATAGAGGACCTGCGCGGGCCCGCCGGCGGCCGGAATCCGTTTCAATTTCCCGTCGGCGAAGAAGCCGATCGACTTTCCGTCCGGCGACCAGAATGGCTGCACCGCGTCGTCCGTTCCGGCAAGGGCACGCGGCTCCGTCTCGTCGAGTCTTCGGACCGCGAGCGAACGTACGTTGTTCTTGTACGCGACGAGGACGACCGAGCTGCCGTCCTGCGAGAGCGCCGCCTGCCCGTAGTAGTCGGCCAGCCGCGGCGGCATTGCGACCGCGGCGACCAGCCGCGGTTCCCGGCGCGACCGCCGTTCGGCCACGTACGCAACGGCCGCGAGGATGAGCGCCACCGCCAGGGCGGCGGTCGCGAACATCCACGGCGTGGCGCGTACGCGCGATGGCGCATCCTCCGCGCGTCCGAGCCCTTCCATGATCCATTCGAGCTCGCTCGCGATGTCGTGCGCCGTCTGCCATCGATCCTCGGGATCCTTCGCCAGACACTTCACAATCACGTGCTCGAACGCGGCGGGCGTCAGCGGCTGGAGCTCGTGCACCGGCTTTGGCTCCCCGGCGACGATCGCCGCGATGAGGCTCGTCTTCGTCTTCCCGTCGAACGCCCGCCGGCCGGTCGCCATCTCGTACAGCACCGCGCCGAGCGCGAAGATGTCGGTGCGTTGGTCAACGTGTTGACCTTCCAGCTGCTCCGGCGACATGTACTGAAACGTCCCGATGATCATCCCCTCGGACGTCAGCGGCCGCTGCACCGTCGCCGCCTCGTAGTCGATGTTCACTTCGCTGCTCTTCGCCAGGCCGAAGTCGAGCACCTTCGCCCCCGACTTCGTGATCATCACGTTGCCCGGCTTCAAGTCGCGGTGGACGACGCCCTGCCGGTGCGCCACGTCGAGAGCGTGCGCGATGTCGATCCCGTAACGGACGACCTGCTCGAGCGGCAGCGCACCGCGATCGATGCGCGACGCGAGCGTCTCCCCTTCGAGCAGCTCCATGACGAGGAAGTTGTCGCCGACGTCGTGGAGCGTGCAGATGTTCGGATGATTCAGCTGCGAGATCGTCTTCGCCTCACGCTCGAATCGGGCGCGAAGCTGCGCGTCGTTCGCGAATTCGGCCGGGAGGATCTTGATTGCGACGCTCCGGTCGAGGCGCGTGTCGCGGGCGCGGTAAACCTCCCCCATTCCGCCGGCGCCGAGCGGTGCAACGATCTCGTACGGCCCCAGCCGGGTTCCCGGAACGATGGACATTCCTGATTGCCGGGCATGATACGAGAACGAGCGCAAAATAGATTCATGCTGAGGGAGCTCTTTCTCGCCGTTGCCCTCGGAATGACCATCGCCGGCGCCGCGAAACAGCAAGTCGGCGTCACGCGCATCTACGATCCGTCGTACTCCGCGATCCGCTATCCGGGCGGCGACGTTTCGCCCGAGCGCGGTGTCTGCGCCGACGTCGTGATCCGCGCGTTCCGTGGCGCCGGCGTCGACCTGCAGCAGGAAGTGCACCGCGACATGCAGGCGCACTTCGCGGTGTACCCGCGTCTCTGGGGACTCTCAGCGCCCGACGCGAACATCGATCACCGCCGCGTCCCCAACCTGATGACCTTCTTCGAGCGCCACGGCCGCTCCGTGCGCGGCGAGTTCCGCGCCGGCGACGTGGTCGCATGGCGATTGCCGAGCGGTCAGCTGCACGTCGGCGTCATCGCCGCCGACCGCACATCCGACGGCGCGCGACCGCTCGTCATCCACAACATCGGCTACGGCACGAAGGAGGAAGACGTCCTCAACGCCTTCGCGATCATCGGCCACTACCGGTGGTGAAGCTCAAGCCAGCTTCGCGCCGTTCTCACGCAGGATCTCGCGGAGGACGGAGCGGTGACAGTGGTTCTCATCGGCGCAGTAACAACCGACGGCGAAGTTGGAGTCGTGGGAGAGTGCGGCGAGGAGGGCGATAAGGCGGGCGTTGTCCGGAGCGCTCATCTCGCGGCGATACTTCTTCGCGAACGCTGCCCACTGCTTCGGCGTCGTGGCGGCCTGTGCCTGCTGGACCAGATCGGCGCTCGGCGAGAGTTGCGGGAGCCAGACGTCGTACCAGTTGCCATTGGCGAGGCGCTCCTTCTTCACGCCGCGCGGCGGGCGGCGGACCGTGCCGAGGCGCAGGCCTTCGCCTTTCGAGCGATCGGTGCCGAGGCGGACGACGCGGATGCTCATGCGCGGCCGATTCTAAAGCGCAGGAACTCGATCGCCTGTGCGACGACGTAACGGCTCATGTCGCTGTCGTCCATCAGGTCGAAGGCGTGCGGCCCGGTCGGATGGTTGACCAGCGTGAGCGGCAGTCCACGTTTCAGCCCCTCGGCGACGAATCGATCCATCGCGTCGTTCAGACCGGGGCACTGGTCGCCTCCGGCCCGCGCGAGGAAAAGTGGGATGTCCCACCGCATGTCGTCGAAGGCGAGCGCCGGATTGGCGAAATGAAACTGCGCGGCCGCGTCGGCGACGTCGAGCGTATAGCCGTAGAGGAAGACGCCGCAGTCAGCCTCGCGCGCGGCAGCGAGGCCGACCGGCGTGCTCCCGGAGCTCGCCCACACCGCGACGCGGCGGAAGCGGCCACGCACTTCGTGCACGACCGCCGCCGCATCTCCAATCGGCTCCCGATTCGCGTAAGTGATGGCGGTGAACCCCGAGCCGGCGAACAACCGCCCCCACGACACCGTATGCCGCATGTCGAGGAACGAGCAGCCGAGCATGCGGCGGTAACCCTCCTCCGCGTACCCGTTCACCATGACGACGACCGCATCGGACGCGCCGTCGCGCGGCGAATAGACGTCCGCCTGCATCCCGGCGACCTCTTGCCGCTCGATGCGGACACGATCGTCGCCCGGAACGTCGAAGACCACCGGATGCTCTCTGAGGTCCATCGGGATTCTGGACTACTTCACCGGCGCCATGAGGTGTTGATATGGGGTACCGCTCCACATGATGTACGGGTTCGCGGTGTCGGGGTCGGCGCCCTTCGGATAGCTGTTGTAGAACGACGCATCGGCGCCGACGACCATGATGTGCGGGCCGGTCTTGATCCAGTGGTTGGCCGCGGTCGGCTTCTGCGCGAACGGATCGGTGTTCGACGCGTCGGTGCCGCCGGCGAGCATGTACATGAGACCGACCTTGCCGGCAGGAGGCGTCTTGTGGCCCATCCAGGCGCCCGCCCACTCCATCGCATTCTTGTCGGCGCACATCGGGTCGGGGCCGGGCGTG
>DASXIH010000242.1:0-15142 GCA_036498125.1 Thermoanaerobaculia bacterium | reverse complement strand
ATCCGATCCGTCCGGTGAGCCTCGCCGGCGGCGAGCCGGCCACGGTGGACTTCACGCCGCGGGAGAAGGTGCATCGTGTCCAAGTCGCAGAAGCAGCGCGGCTGCTCACCGGCGCATACGACTTCGTCATCCGCCGCATCCGGTACGGCTACGAGGATGAAGACGATCTTCGTCTCCGCGAAGACGACCTGCTCAGCGGCCGCTGGACGACCGGTCTCGTCGTGCGTGAAGAGTTCATGCGCAGCAAGATCATCCGCGGCGGCTGTACGAACATCCAGCAGATCGCCGGCCGGCGCACGCTCGGCAACATCTGGCCCTACATCCAGTTCACCGATACGTTCCAGGTCGGCGAGGATGTGTGGGGCACCCTCGATCCGAACGCGCTCGACCCGACGCATGCCGGAAAAGGCGTGGCGATGTACGTCGTGCCGCACAAGACGGCCGCGCAGTGGACCGCCGACAACAGCCTGGCCAACCTCGCCGTCCTCGGCGGCAACGCGGCGGTGCCGGTCTGGATCACGCAGACCTGGTGCGCCAACGCAAACCTGCACCTTCTCTGGTCCAGCGCACAGGTGGGCGACTACGACGTCGTCGCCGACTTCGGGAACAACTCGACGACGATCGCCGGCTTCGTGAAGGACGATCACTTCGACATGCCGCTCGACATGATCGACGGCTACGTCGTCCCGGGCTTCCGGGTGGTCAACGACCCGACGACCGACACGTCGTTCGCGAACGTCGGGATCTGGCAATACAACGACACGACGTTCGGGACGATCAGCGTCGTCGACGATGGCGGAATGACATGGCCGAGCGTGCGCGTGAAGGCTTCCGTGCATTTCCCTGCGGACATGCCGGGCACCACGAGCCCGTCACAGATCAGCGTCTCCCAGCCGAACTATCCCCTCGTCGTCATCGTCCACGGCAACGGCGCCGACGGCAGCTATCTCGGCTACGAGTACCTTCTGGACCATCTCGCAAGAAATGGGTTCATCGCGGCGAGCATCCATTGCGAGCCGAACGAAACGGGGACCGATCGCGCCCGCATCCTGCAGCACCACCTCGGCATCCTCTTCTCGCAGTTTGGCACTCACGTGGAGAACAACGTCGGGATCATGGGCCACAGCCGCGGCGGCGAGGCGGTCGTGATCGCGGCACGTCTGAACAGCGCCGAGGCGTGGGGCTACAACCTCAACGCCGTGATCTCGCTGGCACCGACCAATCAGTACACCTTCGAGCACCTGTCGGTAGCGGTACCGTACCTCGTCATCTATGGATCACTCGACGGCGACCTCACCGGCATCGACGACACCGGCTTCGAGCTCTACGACCACGCGAGCGGCATGAACAAGAGCATGATGTTCGTCTACCGCTCCTGCCACGACCGCTACAACACCGTGTGGGGCAGCCATGACGTCTCCGGGCTCTCGCCGACGGACCAGCCGCGCGTTCTTTCCGTCACGGCGCACCACAACATTGCGATGGGGTACATGTCCGCGTTCTACCGCCAGCACCTTCGCAACGAGACGCAGTACGAGGGAGTGTTCAAGGGCGAGTGGGTCCCGGCGGCCGTCGAAGCGTCGGATGCGAACATGAAGATCTATCCCCAATACGAGGACACGACCGTTCGCACCGTCGACGACTTCGAAGGAGCGCACACCGCGACGAGCTGGGCCACCAGCACGATCGGCGGCGCGGTCACGCAGACAGGTCTGCCTGGAACGCCTCAGGAGAACGACCTTCGTACGATGGACGGCCAGTCGCCGCACCTCACCGCCGGGTTGCTGCTGCAATGGGACAACTTCGGCGACAAGCTGCACTACGACATCCCCGCCGGCCAGCGCAACGTCAGCGCGTTCAACGCGGTCAGCTTCCGCATCAGCCAGCGCGTCGGCAGCGCCTCGAATCCGGCCGGTCTGCCGCAGGATCTGCGGCTGACGCTCACCGACAGCGGCGGCCACTCGCGCGCCATTCGCATCAGCAAGCTGACGGACATCCCCTATCCGGACGTGCGCGCCGACGGCCTGACGAAGTCGGCCATGCGGACCGTGCGTCTTCCGATCGGCGTCTT
Organism: Thermoanaerobaculia bacterium; assembly: GCA_036498125.1. Lineage (GTDB taxonomy): Bacteria > Acidobacteriota > Thermoanaerobaculia > Gp7-AA8 > Gp7-AA8 > DASXHZ01. The sequence continues at coordinate 13,071 of DASXIH010000242.1, read as the reverse complement.
TCACATTCATTGCTACAACGTCGACCAGGTGGACCTGACCGACGTCGTCAGCCTCGACTTCGAGTTCGCGGAGACCGCGACCGGCGAGATCGAGATCGACAGCGTGCAGTTCACGAACTAAGGAGATTTCATGGACGCGAAGGAAATCAAACGCCTCCCCGACCCGCGCCGTCTCGTCCGAGCGGACTTCCGCGAGGTGATCCAGGAGATCTCTGGAAAACCGCACCTCTACATCCGGCTGAAGCTCACCGGCTGGCACTTCCCGCACCGCGCGCGCGAGCCGTTCGTCGTCATTGGCAACGTCGTCTCGAAACGGGTGATCATCGATCGTGACGAGCTCGTGGCCAACGCCTACTTCGACAAACCGATCCCGGCGGCTGAGCGCGTCAGCTTCGGATACGGCGACACGATCGCGTGGGATTTCGATGTGCCGGTAGAGCCGCGCCGGATCATCGCTCTCGACCGCGCGAAGCTTCCGCGCGGCGTCATCGATCTCCTGGAGCGGTAATGGCTGTGAGCGCGCCTGCCGCGCGCTTCGAATTCGGATCGATCGCGAGCGCCCGTTCGTACGCGGCGCTCGCGTCCTTCCCTTGGCGCACGTCGCCGAGGTGGATCCAGGCGGCGACGAAATTGGGGCGGGCGGCGGTGGCGCGTTCGAAGGCTCTCGCCGCTTCGTCCTTGTCCCCTTTGGCAGCGAGCTGCAGACCGAGGTTGTATTGCGTCTCGACGCGGTCGGGGTCGAGCTTCGCCGCTTTGCGTAGAAGTTCGATCGCCTCATCGCGCTTCCCCTCGGCGCCGCGGGCGAGGCCGAGGAATTCGACGGCGAGCGGCTGGTCGGGAACGCGGGCGAGGATGAGCTGCGCGGTCTTCTCGACGGCGTCGTAGCGCCTCTCGCGGAGCTGCGCGGTGGCGAGGTCGAAGTACGGCTCGATGGCACTCGACGGATTCGCAGCGAGCATTTGCTCGAGCTTCTTCGCGGCGGATGTCGAGCCAACGCGGACGGCGGCGACGACGCGGTATAGATCCGCCTGCGCCGCGTTGTCGGTCACGATGATCTCGTCGATGAGCGGGTCGCGCTCTTCGCGCGGCGAGACGAGCGCCGGGAGGTTCGGATAGATCCCGATACGGTGGTCCGTCATCACGACGCGGACGACGTCCTGCGTGCGGTGCTTCGGCATGTGGCAGGAGACGCAGTCCTCCGACGCTCGGTGCGCCTTCGCATGACACGACAGGCAGACCGGCTTCACGTCCGCCGTCTTCTTATGCGGATCGTGGCAGCTCAGGCACGAGAGCTTCCCGCCGCTCTCGCGGAAGCAGCGGCTCTGCTCGAGCCGGTACGGGTGATGGTTGATCTCGAAGCGGTCGGCCGGCGCGATCTCGCCGTCCTTGATGTCGAGATGCAGGACGTACGACGGCAGCGGCTCGCCGGGACGGAACGAGTTGACGTCGCGGCCGAAGCGGCGGATGCCGGGAAACGCGACGGACGGCTGCAGGTGGCACTGGTAGCAGACGTCGTTGCGGAGCACCGGATCGAGGCGCGACGGATTCACGATCGCCGCCCGCACCACGGCGTCATCCGCTCCCGACGACGCCTTGCGGACATGTTCCGCTCCCGGCCCGTGGCAGCGCTGGCATCCGATGCCTTCGGGCAACTCCGCCGGGAAGTTCTGGTTGCGCCAGTAGCCGGTGTCCGCGTTCTTCGGCAGGTCGCCGTACGCGTTGTGGCAGAAGAGGCATTCGGTACGCGCGCGGCGGAGGACGCCTTCGTGATCCGGCCGGTCGTAGCCGGGCGCCATCCCCCACTCCTTCGTCTGCGTGTACCACGCGAGCGGCAACTGATACAGCTCGCCGTTCGGCGTCTGGTAGAGGTACGTCCGCGCGTGATCGCCGGAGCCGAGGATCCAGTCGACCGGCTGCTCGAAGAGGTGGAGCGGTTTGCCGGACGCGTCGACGCGCCAGCGGCGGAAAACGAGCCGACCCTTCTGCCAGCGGAGCTCCATCACGTCGCCGGAGCGCGCGTGGCGGAACGGGAGTTTCGCGAAGTCCTCGATCGCGTCGTTCTGCCGCGGACGGTAGAACGACTTCGACATCCCGACGTGCTGGTACGTCCGGACGATCTTCGCGTGACACGAGGCGCACGACACATCGTCGACGTAGCCGGTTACCGCAAAGAACACTACGAGGGCCGTTAGCGTCATGACCGATGCCGCCCATAATCGCACGTGTAGGGTGCGGCTCTCAGCCGCACCATGGGCCGGCTAAGAGCCGGCCCCTACACCCCCACCCCGTTATCATCACGAGCATGCTTCTTCGATGCGTTTCCCTCGCATTCGCGATTCTTTGCGCGCTCACCGTCGGCGCGCAGGACAAGCCCACGCTCTACCTCGTCGGCTACGCGCACCTCGACACCCAGTGGAGGTGGGAGTACCCGCAGACGATCGGCGAGTTCCTGCCGAAGACGATGCGCGAGAACTTCGCGCTGTTCGAAAAGTATCCGCACTACGTCTTCAACTTCAGCGGCGCGAATCGGTATCGGCTGATGAAGGAGTACTACCCCGCCGACTACGAGCGGCTGCGCGGCTACGTGAAGCAGGGCCGCTGGTTCCCCGCCGGCTCTTCGATGGAGGAGAGCGACGTCAACTCCCCCTCGGCGGAGTCGATCCTGCGGCAGGTGCTCTACGGCAACACGTTCTTTCGCCGCGAGTTCGGCGTCGCCAGCGAGGAGTACATGCTCCCCGACTGCTTCGGCTTCCCGGCATCGCTCCCGTCGCTGCTCGCGCACGCCGGCATCCGCGGCTTCTCGACGCAGAAGCTGACGTGGGGATCGATCGTCGGTATCCCGTTCAACGTCGGGATTTGGGAGGGACCCGACGGGCACAGCGTCATCGCGGCGCTCAACCCGGGCGACTACGGCGGCGACATCCGTTACGACCTCACGAAGAGCGAGCCGCCGGCGAACATGCCGCGTTTCATCGACTGGCCGAAACGCGTGGCGCGCGACGGTGAAGTGAGCGGCGTGTATGCCGACTATCACTACTACGGGACCGGGGACACGGGCGGATCGCCGAGCGAGTCGTCGGTCGCGATGGCAGAGCAGCTCGCGACAGAAAAGGCACCGCTTCGCGTCGTCTCGTCGAAAGCGGACCAGATGTTCCTCGACATCAAGGACACCTCACGCCTGCCGCGCTACAAGGGCGACCTGGAGCTGACCAATCACTCCGCCGGGTCGCTCACCTCGCAGGCGTACCAGAAGAAGTGGAACCACGACAACGAGCTGCTCGCGGACGCCGCTGAACGCGCATCGGTCGCCGCGATGTGGCTCGGCGCGCGGACGTATCCGATCGAACGGCTGAACAACGCCTGGGCACTCGTCATGGGCGGACAGTTCCACGACATCGCCGCGGGCACCGCGACGCCGAAGGCGTACGAGTATTCGTGGAACGACGACCTCATCGCGCGGAACCAGTTCAATGTCGTACTGAAGGACGCGGTCGAGGCGATCGCGTCGCAGCTCGACACGCGCGGCGACGGCGTGCCGATCGTGCTCTTCAACCCGCTGAACATTCCTCGCAGCAATGGGACAACCTCCGTCCCGGCGGTCGGTTTCGTCGTGACCCACCTCGCCAACGGGGCAATTACGAACCAACTGAGGAACCAACTGAAAGTCGACGAGCACTTGATCGAGAACAACAGCTATCGAGTCAAGATCGATGCGAACGGCGACATCAGCAGCATCGTCGACAAGCACAACGGGCGCGAGCTTCTCTCCGCGCCGGCGCGCCTCGCCTTCCAGACTGAGAAGCCGCACGACTGGCCGGCGTGGAACATGGATTGGGACGATCAAAAACAGCCGCCGCGCGGCTATGTCGGCGGACCGGCGAAAATCCGCGTCCTCGAACACGGCCCTCTACGCGCGGCCGTCGAGATCACGCGCGATGCAGAAGGCTCGCACTTCGTGCAGATCATCTCGCTCACAGCCCAAGGCGATTCCGCGAACCGTATCGAGATCCAAAACTCGATCGACTGGCAGACCTCCGCCGCCGCCCTGAAAGCGACGTTCCCGCTCACCGCAAAGAATCCGAAGGCGACGTACAACTGGGAAGTCGGAACGATCGAGCGGGGAAACGATGAGCCGCGCCAGTTCGAGTTTCCGTCGCATCAATGGATCGACCTCACCGACAAGAGCGGCGACTTCGGCGTCAGCATCCTCACCGGCGCGAAGTACGGCTCCGACAAGCCCGACGACTCGACCCTCCGCCTCACGCTCCTCTACACGCCCGGCCTCGGCAGCGGCAACGGTGCCTCGTACTCCGACCAGACCTCCCAGGACTGGGGACACCACGAGTTCACCTACGCCATCTTCGCGCACCACGGAAACTGGCAAAACGGCACACAGTGGCAGGCGATGGAGCTCGACCAGCCGTTGATGGTGTTCCAAACAACGAAGCACGCCGGGCCGCTCGGCAAGACCTTCTCGCTCCTCCATGTGAGTAACCGGAACGTGCGCGTGATGGCGGTGAAGAAAGCCGAGGCGAGCGACGACATCATCGTCCGCGTCGTCGAGATCGCCGGCAAGCCGGCCGCCGACGTCCGCCTCTCCTTCGCCTCGCCGGTCGTCTCCCTCCGCGAAGTCGACGCGCAGGAGCGGAAGATCGCGAACATGCAGATCGATGAGGGCGCCATCGCGTTCGACCTCACGCCGTACCAGCTCCGAACCTTCGCGCTGAAGCTCGCGCCTCCCGACGTCCACGCCAAGCGCGTTCAGTCGCAGGCAATCGCATTGAAGACCGACGAGCCGTTGCCCGGCCTCGCCACGGAAATGCTGCCGCCGTCGCTCTCCTTTGGCGCGATCGCGTTCAAGACCGACGGGAAGGCGCTCGTCCCGACAGGACAGCAGATCGCGATTCCAAAACGATTCAACCGCGTGTACCTGCTCGCTGCCGCGCTCGAAGGTGGCCAGAAGGAACCGCCATTCGGCAGGTTCCAATACTGGAGCGACAAGATCGGCCAGTGGGACACGCGCCTCTGGCAGACGCGCGTCGTCGACCTGCCGCCGTATCCCGAAGCGCCGCCCAACGCACCGCCCCGCAGACGCACCGTCACCGAGTTCGCCGGCCTCGATCCGGCATTCGCGAAGCCTGCGCCGATCGCGTGGTTCGCCTCGCACTCGCACGCGGCGGACGGAAGCAACCTCCCGTATCAATACTCTTATCTCTTCGCGTATACCGCCGCCGTGGATGGAACGCTCACCCTTCCCGACAACGATAAGATCCGCATCTTCGCAATCACCGCATCGGACGAGGGAACAGAGATCCGTCCGCTCGAGAGGAAACCATGAAACGCTTTCTCCTCCTCGGAATCGCACTGTCGCTCTTCGCCTGCGCGAAGCATGAAGCAACCGCTACGAATGAAAAGAAGTTCACCGTCGCCGTCATCCCCCAGGGAACGACGCATGAGTACTGGAAGAGCATCCACGCCGGCGCGGTGAAGGCGTCGCGCGACTACGCCGCGCAGCACGTCAAGGTCAACATCATCTGGAAAGGGCCGTTGCGCGAGGACGACCGCGAACAGCAGGTGCAGGTCGTCGAGGGCTTCTTCATGCAGCACGTCAGCGGCATCGTGCTCGCGCCGTTCGACAAGAACGCGCTCGTCCGCCCCGTCGAAGAAGCGACGCGCGCGGGTATGCCGGTCGTCGTCATCGACTCGGCGCTAGAGTCGAAGGACCCGATCAGCTTCGTTGCCTCCGACAACCATCACGGCGGCGAGCTGGCAGCCGAGGAGATGAGCAGGATCTTGAACGGAAAGGGAAAAGTGCTGCTGCTCCGGTATCAGGAAGGGGTCTTCAGCACCGAGCAGCGCGAAAAGGGATTCACCGACGCCATCGCGAAGCATCCCGGCATCCGGCTCATCTCGTCCAACCAGTACGCAGGCGCCACGCGCGACACCGCGAAGAGCGCCATGGAGAACCTGCTCAACCGCTACGGCAACGAGATCGACGGGGTCTTCACGCCGAACGAGTCGTCGACCGCGGGAGCGCTGCTCGCGCTCGAAGACGCCGACAAGGCGGGCAAGCTCAAATTCATCGGCTTCGACTCGAGCGACATCTTCGTCCATGCGATGCGCGACCACAAACTCGACGGCATCGTCGTCCAGAACCCGTTCCACATGGGCGACCTCGGCGTGAAGACTCTCGTCGACCACCTCCTCGGCAAGCCGATCGAGAAACGCGTCGACACCGGCGTCACGCTCATCACGCCGGCGAACCTGAACACGCCGGAGTCACAGACGCTGCTGCATCCGCCGCTCGATCAATACCTCAAGTAGATGCTCGCGTTGCACGGTATCCGGAAGTCCTTCGGCGCAACGATCGCGCTCGACGGCGTCGATCTGGAGCTGCAACCGGGCGAGGTGCATGCGCTGATCGGCGAGAACGGCGCGGGCAAGAGCACGCTGCTCAACATCATCTCGGGTCTGCTGAAGCCGGACAGCGGCGTGGTCCGATCGGACGTGCGCGTCGCGCACATCCACCAGGAGCTGATGATCTTTCCGCACCTGTCGGTCGAGGAGAACATCCTCATCGGCACCAAGGGCGTCAGCGCGGCGCCGCTGCTCGCGGAGTTCGCGCGTGAAGACATCGACCTCCGCGCACGCGCCGGGAGCCTCTCTCTCGCCGACCGGCAAGTCATCGAAATCTGCCGCGCCCTCGCCGTCAACGCCGGCGTCATCCTGATGGACGAGCCGACCAGCAGCCTCCAGCGCTCCGACGTCGACCGGCTCTTCGCCGTCATTCGCCGCCTCCGCGCCCGCGGCATCACCATCGTCTATGTCAGCCACTTCCTCGAAGAAGTCCGCGAGATCGCGGACCGGTTCACGGTGCTGCGGGACGGACGGAGCGTGCTTGCCGGCGCGTTGGATGGAGTGCGCGATGAGGAGCTGGTTCGTGCGATGGTCGGTCGCGAGGTTAGGAGCGAGGTTGCGGGGTTTCGGGGTTCCGAGGTCAAAACGAACCTCGAAACCCCGCAACCTCGTAACCCCATCCTCCGTGTCCGTAACCTCGCTTCACACCCACGCCTCCGCTCCGCCACATTCGACCTGCGCGAGTCCGAGATTCTCGGTCTCGCGGGGCTCATCGGCTCCGGGCGCACCGATCTCGTTCGTGCTTTGTTCGGTCTGCAGAAGATCAGCGGCGGCGAGGTCGTCACGAATGCCACGTTCGGCTACCTCAGCGAAGACCGCAAAGGCGAAGGACTCGCGCTCCCGCTCTCGATCGCCGACAACGTCACCATCAGCCGCCTCCGCAGTGTCGCGGCGCACGGCTGGATCGATCGCAAACAGCAGGACGAGAAGACGTCGGCGATCATGCAGCGCCTCCGCATCAAGGCGCCGCATCCGCGCACCGTCGTCGCGAAGCTCTCGGGCGGGAACCAGCAGAAAGTCGCGGTCGGACGGCTCCTCCACCAGGACCCGGACATCCTTCTCCTCGACGAGCCGGCGCGCGGCGTCGACATCGGCAGCAAAAGCGATATCTACGACGAGATCGTCCGCCTCGCACGCTCGGGCAAGGCGATTCTCATGGTCAGCTCGTATCTCCCCGAGCTGTTCGCCGTCTGCGACCGCATCGCCGTCATGACCCGCGGCCGGCTCTCCGAAGCGCGGCCGGCGTCCGAGTGGACGCCCGACTCGATCATGGAGGCCGCCGTCAGCGCCGCATGAAGAAGATCACGCGCATCGCCGCCGCGTTCGCGCCGCTCCTCGGCCTCGTGCTCGTGATCGCGCTCTTCGCGATCCTCACCGGGTCGCCGGAGAGCTACCTTTCGACGACCAACCTCCGCGTCGTCCTGGCGCAGACGGTCATCGTCGCCATCGGCGCCCTCGGCATGACGATGATCATCATCAGCGGCGGCATCGACCTCTCCGTCGGCTCCGGGATCGCGCTGACGAGCGTCGTCACCGCCGTCTGCCTCCGCGCCGGATGGTCTCCCCTCGCCGCGATCGCAGCCGCGATCGTGGCCGGCGGCATCATCGGAATCGTCAACGGCGTCGCGATCACGACCCTTCGCGTCGTCCCCTTCATCGCCACCCTCGGCATGCTCGGCATCGCGCGCGGCGCCGCGAAGTGGATCGCCGATCAGCAGACCGTCAACGCGCCGGCGACGTGGATCAACGAGCTCGCCGTCACGTTCCCGTCGCGCCCGTGGATGCTCTTCGCTCCCGGCGTCTGGCTGACGGTGCTCCTCGCAATCGTGATGACGCTCATCCTCCGCAACACGATCTTCGGCCGCCGCGTCTTCGCCCTCGGCTCGAACGAAGCGGCCGCGCGCGCCGTCGGCATCCGCGTCGACCGCCTCAAGATCCGGATCTACAGCTTCGCAGGACTCTTCTTCGGCCTCGCCGGCGTGGCGCAGATGTCGCGGCTGCGGCAGGGCGATCCGACCGTCGCCGTCGGCGTGGAGCTCGACGTCATTGCCGCCGTCGTCATCGGCGGCGGAAGCCTCAACGGCGGCGAGGGCAGCATCGGCGGCGCCATGATCGGCGCCCTCATCATGGCGTTCCTCCGCAACGGCTGCCAGCAGATGGGATGGCCGAATTACGTCCAGGAGATCATCATCGGCGCCGTGATCGTGGTGGCCGTCGCCGCCGACCGATACCGCGTGTCACGCCTCCCGTCCTCCTGAGCCGCGAAGACGGCGAAGGATCTCCGGATGCGAAACGCCTGCAATTCTGAGATCCTTCGCTGCGCTCAGGATGACGGAATGACTCTCGCACTCGCATTCGCCCTCAAACTCGTCATCGATCACAACACCGGCGCGGCGGCAACGCCTGCATTCAAGTTTGAACATGTCGCGCCGCCCGCGAAGACGTCCGCGAAGGAGACCGTCATCGCAGGCACGCTCGATCGCGGAAGCGCGGACGCCAGCGCGCTCGTCGACGGTCTCACGCCGACGGTCGAAGACGAGCCTGGCGCGAATCTCTTCTTCGCGGCGAACAGCTGGGGAGGCCGCGTCCGCCTCGACCTCGGTGCGATCGCTGACGTCTCCGAGATCCGCACCTATTCGTGGCACCCCGACAGCCGCGCGCCACAGGTCTACTACGTCTACGGCAGTGACGGCACGAGCCCGAACTTCGATCCCGCTCCCGGCACGAAGAAAGACCTCGCGTCCTCTGGCTGGAAACAGATCGCCTTCGTCGACACCCGCCCGAAGAGCGGCGACGGCGGCGGCCAATATGCCGTCTCCATCACCGACACCGACGGCGCGCTGGGCCGCTACCGCTATCTCCTCTTCGACGTCTTCGAGAGCGAAAGTGACGACGTCTGGGGCAACACGTTTTACAGCGAGATCACCGTGGCGACGAAGTAGCTACTCGTAGCAGGTAGGGAAACCGGCGGGCGAACACTCTCCTAGAACATGGCACAAACTGATTTCGGACCGATCGTCGGCTGCTGGCAAATGGTCGAGGCGTACGACCTCAACGACCCGGGCAAACCGGGCAAGTCGTACCCGTGGGGCAATCCGCCCCTCGGCTACTGGGTGTACGACTCGGCGGGGAACAACTCCGTGCAGATCTCCATCAACCCGCCGCTTTCGCTCGTGAGCGACTCCTGGTGGGACCTCGGGAAGACCGCAGACGGCTACATGCGCGAGTCGTTCGACAACTACATGGCGTATTTCGGCACGTACACGGTCGAATACGACGATCCGGCGCAGACGAAGGGGACCGTGACGAACAACGTCGTCACCGACGTCCTGCGGCAGTACACCGGCACCGCGCAGCCGCGGCCGTTCGTGCTGAACGGCGACGAGCTGGTGATCGGCGACCCGGCGTCGTACGTCCGCCGCTTCAAACGCGTCGCGCCGGCGTAGCTACGGCGGGCAGTTCTCCTTCATCCACTCCGTGAACAGCGCCTGCTGCTGATCCGTCAGCGGCGCGTAGGGCTCCGGCGGCATGGACGGCGGAGTCGGCGGATTGCCGGGCTGCGTGAGGATCTGGCCGGCTATGAGCTTCACGTTCGCCTTCACCGTCTCGTAACTCGTGATGTCGAAGCGCCACATCATATTTGCGCGGAACGGCGCGAGCATGGGTGCGATGTCCTTCTGGAACGATGTCGCCACGAATTCCTCCTATCTCCACATGAAGGCGGCGATCACGATCAGATAGAGCCCGCTGATCACATTCGCGTAATCGGGGATCCATCGCCGCACGCGCGCCCCGCCGAAAATGCCGAAGAGGCACATCACCGCGCTGATGCTGCCGATGCCCGCCGCCGCCAGCGGCAGCGGATAACCGAGAGTGCCGAGGCTGACGCCGATCAGCAGATTGTCGAATGAAAGAGAGAGCGGGAGCGCCGCGATCGTCCACCGGTGATTGATCAGCTTCTCGAGCTCGTCGCGGCCCGTGAACGCCAGCAGGAGAATCACCGCGCCGCAGAAAACGAGGATCAGCGGCGCCACATGCTCCGTCCACGCGCCGAAGCGCGAGCGAAGGGAGTGCATGAGCAGCAGCCCGGCGAGCGGGGTCGAGATCTCGCAGGTACAGAACGCGAGCGCGAAGAGCATGCGTCGCGCGCGCGTCAGCGGCGCCATGCTGATCGCGGCGGCGACCTGGATGTTGTCGCTGCCTGCCAGCACGCCGAGGAGCACGATCTGGAGCAGTCGCGTCATCATGCGAGCGTGTAGATGTTGAGGACGCCGCCGGTGCCGCCGCGAACCAGCGCGCCGGCCACGACGTAATTGCCCGCGATCGCCGGCCCCATGCAGTAGCCGTAGCCGCCGTTCATGCCGCCGGTCTGCGCGCCGAAGTTCGCCGTATCGCTCCAGAGCAGCGTCCCGTCGGCGGCGTTGAACGCATAGAGCGCCACGAACGTCGTCGACATGAACACCACGTCGTTCACGACCGCCGGGACGCTGATCCCGCTCTCCCCGTCCGTCTTGTACAGCGGATTGTTCGGATCCTTCGCGCAGGCGTAGCGCTGCGGGTCGCCGCCGTCGAGCGGCCACGCGTCCTGGAGCGTCTTCCAGTCGAGCGCCCGGAGGAACGGCGTGTTCCCCGAGTCGATCCCCGACGCGACGTAGTGATAGTTGTTGCCGCCGACCCCGATGAACACCTTCCCCTGCGACGGGCAGAGGGCGGCCGTGCTGTACGTCCCGTGGTAGTTCTCGGCGTTCACGACGTTCGAGACGTCGTTCGGGACGGTCGGATTCGGATCGATCGGCGCGTCGATGAAGTGCGGGTCGACCGTCGCGATCTGCGATCCGTCGTTCATCACCGGCAGCAGTTGTCGCGTGAAGGGGACGTACGTCGGGTCATTGATCCGCGACGGGTCGAAGACCATGAAGACGCCGTTCTTGCAGCCGATGCCGACGCACTTCTTCCCGTCCATCTCCCACAGCGTCGGCGCGCCGCCGATGTCGACGTCCGTGTCGCTCGGCCGGTAACTCCCCGGAATCGGCATCGTGTCGCCCGGCCCCGGGATCGAGTAGGGCGGCGCGACCCACGTGCCGCCGGGAATCTGGATCACGCCTTTGAAATCGCCCGTCGTCGCGTCGAGCACCAGCATGCTGTTCGTGTAGCCGAGCGTCGGCAGCGGTCCGTCGGGGTTCGGGTTTCCGGTCGCAGCGTAGACCTCGTTGCGGTCGGGATCGACCGCGACGCCCGACCAGACCGACGCCCCCTTCGCGACCGGCTGGAACGTCACCGTCGTGAAGCCCGGCGGCAGCTCCTGCCGTACGCATTCGAGCGGCAACTGGTTCGGCTTGTTGTTGTTGACGAACTGATTGTTCTCATTCGTCGTCCCGTCGAACAGACAGGTGCAGAAGACCCAGATCACGTTTCCGGTGTTCGCGTCGAGGCAGTAGACGAAGCCGTAGAGGTACGGATTCTCCCCCTCGCCGACGCCGACGTAGACCCGGCCGTTCACCACGGCGGGCGACGACCAGCCGGAGCACTTCGGCTGCGGTGAGTTCGAGAAGTCGTTCGTCACCGGCTGGTTGTGCGCCATGTCGGCGCAGCGGAGGTCGGTGATCCACTTCTCCGTGAGCGTATTCGCGTCGAGGCAGTACACCTTTCCGTTGAACGCGCTGAAATAGACGCTGCCGTCGACGACCGCGGGGGTGCATCCCATGCCGCAGAAGCCGTGCGTATCGCCCTCGGACCGGCTGATGTCCCACTTGTACCTCTGGACCGTCTGTCCGGTCGCGGCGTCGATCTTCAGGAACTTTCCGCCGTTCTGCGCCGCCGCCTCGAGGCTGTTGGCGAGGCCGACGTAGACGTAGCCGTCGACGACCGCCGGCGTCGAGAGGATCGATCCCGGCACCTCGATCCGGTGCGTCAGCTTCAGCCCCGAGGCCGTCTTGCTGTTGATCGGGCTTCCGGTCGCCTCGCCGGTATGCGCGAGGTCTCCGTGAAACATCCACCAGTTGCTCACATTCGTCGCCATGGCTCTCCTCTCACTTCGCCGTCGAATTGCCGGTCGCCTTCACCTTCGCGGTCGAAGGCGGCGGCTGATCGTTGTGCGGACGCCGCGCGAAGCCCCAGCTGAAGTCGCGTAGGCCCGACTGCGCGTCGTAATGGCACGACATACAGCTGTTGCCGCCCGCGCCGGCGGCGTCCGATTGCGATTGGAAGTACGTCTCCATCGTCGCGTTCACCGCGCCGTTGAGCGGGAACGGCTGGCCCGCTCCCGACGGATAGACGCCCTGGTTCGCTCCCGGCTTGAACGACGTCGGATTCGTCGGCCACTGCGTGACCACCAATTGGTAGTACTGCCACGGGGACGTCTTCGGGATGGCAGCGTGGAAGGTGTTGTTGACGTCGACCGTCGACGCGCCGGCAGGCGTGGTCGGGATCGGATTCAGCCGCACCACCTGCGTCGGCGTCGGATTTTTCGGAAGCTGTCCCGGCGCCTGATACAGCGGCCGGTTCGCGAAGCCGTGCGTCCCGGTCGGCGGATTGTTCGTCCCGTTATTGAACGACGACGGCACGCCGCCGCTCGTGGGCGGAACGTTGTCCACCTGCTCGAACGTCGACCAGATCCACTCCGGGAACTCCTTCGTCTTCACCGCGATGTGGAAG
>DASXIH010000241.1:0-14797 GCA_036498125.1 Thermoanaerobaculia bacterium | reverse complement strand
CGGTGGGTCCTCCACCTTCATAGAAAAGAACGTTGTACGCCCCGCCGCACCACAGGACCGCGATCGGAAAGACCGAGTTGCTCAGGTGAATGCCCGTCTTGTCGAGCACCTCGCCGTCGCGCGTGACACGCGTCCCGAAAGTTCCGCCACGCGCATCGGACCAGACGACGAAGAAGTCCGAGCCATTGCTGCCGACGATCGGCTGGTCCTGAGACCCTTCCGGCGGTCCGAGCGGCGCGCTCGCCACGGGCGTTTCTCGAACTTGTGCGGAAGCGGTGAGTGCGAAAGCGAGGAGGAGAGCACCGAGGGTTTTCATTGAGGAAAGGGTTCCGACGGCTGATACGCGACAACCCGCCGCTTCGTTGGCGTCCCCGGCAGGACTCGAACCTGCGACCCACAGCTTAGAAGGCTGTTGCTCTATCCACCTGAGCTACGGGGACGGGCAGGGAGAAATCGCGTGGTCGGGGCGAGAGGATTCGAACCTCCGACCCCCTGCTCCCAAAGCAGGTGCGCTACCAGACTGCGCTACACCCCGACTCAGCCGCGTTACAGCTCAACAGGCGTGCTGCGCGAGGGCATTCCGTCAGGCCGTGCGGGCCGCCGGCTCGTCCGCGCGGTGCCTCGGCAATGCGGCCATCCACTGCTGGCAGTCGGCCGGCTGGAGGATGAACTCGAACGTGTGGCCGTGCGACCGAAGACGGAGCGCGCGGCAGCCGTGCGTGACCGAGCGGCCGGTCGCCAGCTCGTCGTCGTACTCGACCTCTTCGATGTCCTTCAGATCGCACGACGCATCGAGGTCGGGGCTCTGGTAATAGATCGCCGTCTCGCCCAGCGACAACGCCACCGGGAACTTCTGCATCCCTTCGACGTATTCGGCCCTCGCGACGAGCTTCGAGGATCCCTTTCTCTTCGCCATGATGCCGGCGATGAGGTCCTGCTGGCGTGTACGCAGGAACAGCCACACCAGTCCTGCTAAAACGACAAGCCCCACAACCGTGATGGTAGTGAGAAAAGGCATGTGCTCCTCCTCGGAGTGCTTCTCGTATTGTGCGCTTATCAAGCAATGTACGCCTCTCACCGCTAAAATGGAATGGATGGCGCAAGCGAGGCGAGCAATGCGGAATGAGCACTCGTCCGGCGGCGCGGTGCTTTCGTTTCGCGACGGCGTGCCGTATGTCGCATTGATTGCCACGCGCGGCCGGCTGCGGTGGGGATTGCCGAAAGGTGCCGTCTCCGAGGGGGAGACGTCGGAGCAGGCGGCGCTCCGCGAGGTGAAAGAAGAGACGGGCCTCGACGCGACGATCGTGAAGCCGCTCGACACGATCGAGTACTACTTCCGCGCAGGCGGCACCCTCATCCGCAAGCGCGTCGACTTCTACCTGATGAATTACGTTTCAGGGACGATGACGCCGCAGCTCAGCGAGGTCGACGACGTGCAGTGGGTCGAGCTTTCCGAGGCGATCCAGCGGGCGAGCTTCGACTCGGAGAAGAAGCTGCTCGAGATGGCGCTCGCCGAGGTCGAGACGGCGCGCGCTTCTTCGAGCTCGTAGACTTTTTCTTCTTCGCCGCTTCTTCCGCCTGCAGCTTTTCCGCGATCGTCTTCGTCGCGCGCGCCGCGGGCCGGTTGCTCTGCCACTGATGCTTCGGATCGACGTCGTCGACGAGGCGGTTCGAGATCACCGAGCGCGGCGCAACCTCGGTCACGTCGATCTCTTCGTTCGCGTACCCGTCGCGGTGCCTCAGCAGCAACCACTCGTTTCCCTTGCTGCCGTAGCGGCCCTTGATCTTCACCAGCGCCCACTCGCCGAACATCTTCTTGCCGTACATCCGAAACGTCAGCTTGCCACTCGCGAGCGCCTTCACCGGATCGTCGCCCGGCTCGATGAACTCCCACGTTCCGTTGTCCCAGATGATGACGTTCCCCGCGCCGTAGTTGCCCGCCGGGATGATGCCCTCGAACTTCGCGTAGTCGTACGGATGGTCCTCCGTCATCATCGCGAGGCGCTTGACCGTCGGGTCGTACGACGGCCCCTTCGGCACCGACCACGACTTCAGCACTCCCTCCATCTCGAGGCGGAAGTCGTAATGAAGATGCGAGGCGTGGTGCTTCTGGATGACGAAGATCGGCAGCTTCGCCTTCTTCGCCTTCCCGCCCGAGGGCTCCGGCGTCGCGCCGAAGTCGCGCATCGTCCGGTACTTCTTCAGCAAATCAGCCATGTGCTGCTAACTATGAGGCTTTGCGCTTCTTCGACGCTGTTCTCCGGCGAGGCGTCGCCCGCTTCTTCCGTGCGGTAGCGCGTTTGGCCGGAGCGCGGCCGCCCTGCAGGCTGCGGCGCAACGCTTCCATGATGTCGATGACCTCGCCGCCCTTCTCTTCCTCCGGCTCCTCGGCGGTGATCGTCTTGCCCTGCGACTTCGCCCGGATGCGGTCGAGCAGCCGCTCGCGGTACTCGTCCTTGTACTGAAGCGGTTTGAACTTGGCTTCCGTCAGCTCGTCGATCAGCATCTCCGCGAGCTTCGTCTCCTTCTCCGTGACGTGGCCGGCCTCGTGTTCGATCGCGCCGAAGTCGCGGACCTCATCTGCATAGAACATGGTGTGGAGGATCAGACCCTCTTCGTAGGGACGGACCACCACCAGGTGCTCGCGGTTGGCGGAGATCCAGTTCCCGAGCGCGACCTTCCCCTGCTTCTTCAGCGCGGTCGCGAGCAGCTTGTACGTCTTGCCGCCGCCCGGCGCGGGGCCGAGGAAATAGGCCTTCTCGAAGAAGACCGGATCGATCTGATTGAGGTCGACGAATTCGTTGATCTCGAGCGAACGGTTGTCGTCCGTTTCGAGCTTTTCCATCTCGTCGTCGGTGAACGTGACGTACTTATTCTTGCTGATCGCGTAGCCGCGGATCAGCTCGTCCGACGGCACGATCTTCTCGTGATGCGGGCACCACCATTTGCGATTCACTCGCGTGCCGCAGCTCTCGTGCAGCAGGTGGAAGTGCACGTCTTCGGTCTTCGTGGCGGTGTAGAAGCGGACCGGAATCGAAACCAGTCCGAACGAGATCGTCGCGTTTCGCAGAGGCCTGAGTGCCATAGCTCCTCCGCGGGTTGATATTGCATCCGGCGTTCCACGCATCCGGTGCGGAAGTGCAATGTTTCCTTGAATTTGGCACAATGCGAGCTATTCCGGCGGCCCCAGTTTTGCAGGCGAGGGCAAGCTTTAGCATCGCAGGTAAAGTAGTCGCAGACAAAGTATGGGCGGGTCCATCAGGAGAATGCTCTGGAGCGCGTTCGTGGCGCTCGTCGTGCTCGTCGCCCTCGGCGTCACGCTGAACCTCACCATTCTCTCGATCGAACGCCGGCAGGAGCAGCGAGCGGTCAATACCGAAGAACCGTTGCTGGATGCGGTCGACGCGATGGATGCGGCAGTCATGACGATGATCGCCTCGTCGCGCGGCTTCGCACTCACTCACGAGACGCAGTTCGAAGCGCAATACATCGACGCCAAGAAGGACTTCAACACTGCTTACACGCAGGCCGGTGTCGCTACCGATCCGGAGGACCTGCGTACCGTCGCCCTCTTCCGAAGTCACTTCAAGGACATCGCGGCGATGTGCGATCAACAGATCGAGGACTCGAAGAACGGTCGATCGATTGCCCTGGACGAAGTGTCGGAAGTGGCGCGCGATCAGCGAAAGGCGCCCGACTACTTCGCAGAGATTTCGCAGCGTCACCGAAAGAAACAGCAGGAGAACCTGGAAGCGACGGCTGCGCTCCGCCAGTGGCTGATTCTCGCGATCGTCATCGCCAGCCTCGCGATCATCGTCAGCGCCGCCTTTGCGCTGTGGCGCATCGAGCGCTCGCTGAATGAGTCGATCGCACGCCAGGTCGCGCGCACCGAGGCGGTCATCGGCGCGATGGCGGACGGCGTCATGCTCGTCGACGAAGAGGGACGGACCGTCTTCATCAATCCCGCCGGCCAGAAGATGATCGGCAACGAGATAGGCGCGCCGATCTTCCGTCATGCCGACGCCTACGGGCTGCGCGCGGAGAATGGCGAGCCGCTCGATGCTCGCGAGCTGCCGGCGGCGCAGGCGCTCGCGACGAGCCGCGCGGTCAACGACGTCACCATGACGATCGTCCGTGGCGACAGCGAGAAGGCGGTCTCGATGAGCGCGGTCCCGCTGATCGAGGATCACCGCGTCACCGGCGCCGTGGCCACGTTCCGCGATATCACCGAACGCCGCCGCCTCGAAGAGGAGATGGGGCAGCAGGCGCAGCGGGCGCAGACGCTCGCCGACGCCGGCGCGTTCTTCACCAGCAACATCGACCCGGTCTGGGTCACGCAGGCGATCGCGGAACGCACCGCGGAGGTCCTCGGCGACTGGGCCGCGGTCATCCTGAAGGGAAGCGAGACGAAGGAGCTCCGGGTCGCCGCCCTCTATCACCGCGACATGGCCTCCCTCGGCCTCGCCTGGTCGTACATCTATCGCCAGCCGCTGACGGTCGGCGAAGGGATCATCGGACAGGTCGTCGCAACCGGATACCCGTCGCTGACGGCGAACGTCGGCGCGCCGCAGCGCGGCGAGGAGTACAGCGTCGCCGGCGCGATCAGCGCGACGCCGATGACCCTCGCGTCGTTGCTCATCCTCCCGCTGCGCACGCGCCGCGAGATGCTCGGCGCTTTGATCATCGCGGCGAACGATCCCGAGCGCGCCATGACCGACGAGAACCTGCCGCTGGCGGAGCTCCTCGCCGAACGCGCGGCACTCGCCATCGAGAACGCGACGCTCTACACCGAACAGGTCGACGCGCGGCGCAAGGTGGAAGACCTCTCGCGCCTGAAGGACGAATTCCTCTCCATCGCGTCGCACGAGTTGCGCACGCCGGTCACATCGATCAAGGGCTACACCCAGCTCGCGAAGACGCTCATCCGCGAGGGGGACCTCAATACGTCGGAGGAGTACCTCGAGATCGCGCTCGACCAGATCGACCGCATGTCGCGCCTGATCCTCGAACTGCTCGACGTGTCGCGCATCGAGACCGGCCGCCTCGAGATCCGGCGCGAGCCGATCCACTGGCCGAATTTCGTTCGCGACGTCGTGCACCATCACCACACGTCCTTCAGCGACCGCCGCTTCCACCTCAACGTGCCGGAGAAGAGCGAGCGCATCGTCAACGGCGATCGCGACCGCCTGGAGCAGGTGCTCGGCAACCTGCTCGAGAACGCCGTGAAGTATTCGCCCGAGGGGAGCGACATCTACGTCGTGGTGGAAGACCGCACCGACTCGGTCGTCACGGCGATCTGCGACCGCGGCATCGGCATTCCGGCGGACGAGATCCAGCAGGTCTTCGAGCGTTTCCATCGCGGACGCCAGGTGTCGTCGACGAACTACGGCGGCCTCGGCCTCGGCCTCTACATCACCAAGCAGATCGTCGAGCGACACGGCGGCGCGATCTGGGTCGAGAGTAAAGAAGGCACCGGCACGACGTTCTACTTCTCGCTTCCGACCGAGCACGTCACGGACGCCGAGCCGCTGGAACAAGCGCAGTCGCTGGTTCGCACGTAACATCATTCAATGATCCCGCTGCTCCTCGCCGCGATCGTCGAACTGCGGCTCGACTACACGCGCGTCTCGCTGACGAAGACGGTGCGGCATTACACGCAGCTCGTCGACGGCGTAGAAGTCGCCGGCGGCGAGCGGATCGAAGAGAACGGGCGGGTGACGTTCGAACGTTTCGGGACGGAGCAGACAAGAATGTCTGCTCTCCACAGTGGAGCGCAGACATTCTTGTCTGCGCGCCCGTCTGCGCTCGTCAATGTGAACGGCACCCTCCGCCCGGCCCGCCGCGTCGTCGAATTCGCGCGTCCGATGGAACCATATGAACGCTGGTACGACAGCGAGACCGGCGCGCTCCTGCGCGAGCGTCCGCTGTTCTACACCGTCAAAGGACGCGTCTTCGACGTCAACCCGGTCGCGAAGCTGAACGATCCGTCGCTCCGCGACCAGAACAACTCCGCCGCCGCCGTTCCGGACGCCGCCTACTCCGTCGTCGATCTCCCCGACCTCGCCCCCGCCGCGCCGCTCGCCGGTCCGAACGCGCAGATCGTCGATCTCGAAGCGCCGTTCACGGCGCACGCTGATCCCACCAAGCCGCTCGACACGCTGAACCGCAGCCAGCCCGAGTTCGAAGAAGTGAACGCCTACTTCCAAATCGATCGCGCGCAGCGCTACCTGCAGTCCCTCGGCTACGTCGGCGCGCGGCGGCTCGTCGATTACTCCATTCCGATCGACGCGCACGCCGCGAATGGGACCGACAACTCGTATTTCGTCGAAGGAAACCCGCCGGGACGCGGGGCGCTCTACTTCGGCGATGGCGGAACCGACGACGCCGAGGACTCGGACATCATGCTTCATGAGTTCATGCACGCGATCCACACCTGGATCGCGCCGGGAGCGTTGGCGGGGGGATCGTCGTCGCAGGCGGCGGCGATGGCCGAGGGCCTCGGGGACTACTGGTCCTTCTCGTCGACGTACGACGCGACCAAGGCGTCGGGACGCGATCCCGCGTGCATCGCCGACTGGGACGCGCGCTGCGGCGGTGACGCCGACTCGGAGAACTGCGGCTATCCGGCCGACGCCGACTGTCTGCGCCGCGTCGACTCAACGAAGACGATCGCCGACTTCAAGAGCTCCACTGATCCCGGCACCGAGCACCTGAACGGCGAGATCTGGTCCTCGGCGTTGCGCGACATCTTCCTCGCGATCGGAAAAGAGAACACCGACCGGATCGTGATCGAGTCGCTCTTCGGCATCCCGCCGTCGCCGTCGTTCCACGACGTGGCGCAGCGGATGGTCGAGTCCGACCGCGCGCTCCGCGGCGGGGCGGACGTGAACCTCATCTGCAGCGCCATGACGTTGCGCGGCATCTTCGCGGCGGGCGAGTGCGGCGCGCCGCTGAAGGGGGAGTACACCTCACATCCGGCGGCGATCAGTCCGACGCCGATTCCGGACGACGGCACGCCGCTGTCGTCGTCGATCACGATCAACGACCCGCGCGCGATCGTGAATCTTGCGGTACGCGTCGACCTCCGCCACCAGCGCCGGGGCGATCTCGTCATCACCCTCGTCGCGCCCGACGGATCGGAGTTCGTGCTGAAGCAGACGTCCGACTCCGATCGCACGACGGACCTCCACGCCACGTACGGCCTCGACGCCGCGCCGCTGACGTCACTCACGCCGCTGGTCGGAAAGAGCGCGCAGGGGACGTGGACGCTCGTCGTCGTAGACAAGTTCCCCGGCGACACCGGCGTCCTCGAGTCGTGGGGCTTGCTCCTGAAACTGGCCGGCGACACCACGCTCGAAACGCGTCCGCAATACGCCGTTCGGAAGGTCGTGGCGGCGGCGGGACATCTCACCGGTGCGCTTGGACGCCAGTACGTGACCGATCTCTGGCTGTATAGCGCGGGCGGCGGCACGGTCACGCTCCTCTTCACGCCGACCGGCGCGGATGGAACGACGACGTTCGCCGCGATGCCGGTCGCCGTCTGCTCGGGCTGCGTTCTCCGCCTCGACGACATCGTCGCGCAGCTGGGAACGACAGGCCTCGGTCAGCTCGAGCTCACGAGCGACTCCGCGTTCATCGCGACCTCGCGCACGTACTACCGCGACGCGAACGGCACCCACGGCGACCGGATTGCCGCAGGTGACGCCGCGTATGGCATGACCTCCGCCGTCGTCGCCCGCAACTACGGAGCGTACTGGAACCTCGGCTTCGCGAACGTCACCGGCTTGAGCGGCGTCGTTCGTGTGAACGGAACCGACTATGCGATCGCGCCTTACAGTCACGTCCAGTTCGGCGACAATTCGAACGTCGCGAATTTTCAGGTGATCAGCGGCGGCATCGCGATCTTCGGCTACGCATCCGTCGTCGACAACGACGACTTTGCCGTTTATGGCGCGGGGCAGCGGGCGTCCGAAGCCCGTCCCTTCGGGGCGTTCTCATCAGCCGGCTCATGGCAGGTGCATGTATGGGGCGTCGACGCGAATAACCAGATCTTGCAGGAGCCCGTCGTCGTGCCGCAAGGTGGCGTCGTTTTCGAGCGCATCGAGCATCAGGGCCAGAGCGAGAGTGCCTCCGAGATCGGCGGGTTCCCCGTGGCAAACACCGTGATTGGCCTCGAATGCTCGGATCAGTTTCGGGTCAACGTCGGCGCGACGTTCGGCGGCGAGGTGGTTTTCTCGCCCGCCGTGTCGCTGTGGGATGCCGCGGGTCACTCGCTGGGTACGCTGAGCTTCCCCGGAAGGACGGGTATCGTGGGCGTTGGCGACCCACGCGTCGCTCGGATCACGTTCGGTCCGACCAGCATCGGCTGGGCCTCCGTCATCGATAACCGCTCCGGCGACGCCACCTTCATTCCGTCGCAATAGTGTTATCGTCCCGCGCCGACGATGCCCGCAACGCTCCCTGAACCGGTCGATCTGAAGGCGCTTCCCGCCAAGCAACTCGAGGAAGTGATGCGCCAGCTCCGCTCCACGCGCAACGACATCATGCGTTACGCCGTCTGGAACGTCCGCAACCTCACGGACGACGAATTCAACCGCACTGACGACCGCAAGCTCCTCGGCTACTTCCGGCAGGACCTCCTCGAGACGCGCTTCCTTTCGAAAGGCCGCCGCATCGACATCATCCAGCTCTGGAACTGGTTCGACGACCAGATGTCCGGCACCGAGCCGCTTCTGATCGAGGGCGAAGAGCTGTTCCTCAACGTCCAGGACAAGGATCTCGAGAAGGTCCGGAAGCGCATCGCCGAGATCCACTCGTTCCTCCCGGCCCTCCGCGGCGACGACCTCGAGGCGTTCAAGCGGGTCAAGTACAAGCTCCGCCGCACCGTGATGCGGCTGACTTACGACCTGCATCACCTCTTCAAACGCCTCGAAAAGTACCGCAAAAACTTCTTCACCGCCGGCATCGCCCCCCTCGCGCGCGCCGAGCGCATCCCGCTCGAAGCCGTGGTCGACATCCCCGAGCCACCGCCGATCGAAGAGGGTGAGGACGAGTAGGTTCAGGTTCTTTTTAGTTTATCCCGAGCGAAGCGAGGGATCATCGAAGCAGACCTAAATCGCCGCCGGCGCTATGACTCCCTCGGCCACCGTGACCGTTAACGTATTCACGACCGCACCGTTCACCAGCACCTGCAACTGGTACGTTCCGGGCGCGACGTTCGGGATGGTGTTGTTAGTCCCGGGAATCGCGTACGTGGCATCGGGTGCGAACGGACGCGCGTAGACGGCGCCGTTCGCGTCGAGCAGGCGCGCGCGGCGGCTGTTGTCGGCGTTCTTCGCCGTCACGACGATCGTGCCGCCGGGCGTGAGCTGGACGGTCTGCGACGACGGTGAGGTGAAGGTGACCGTTCGCGGCGCGTAGTTCATCGCGGCGACGGTCGCCGTGTACTGCCCCGGCGAGAGCGGCAGCGGCGTCGACGAGCTGCTGCCCGACAGCCCGCGGAAGATCGACTGATAGACATTGCGTCCGCCCGAGTCGAACACGGTGACCGCGGGATTGAGCGGCTGTCCGTCGCGCGCGTCGACCACCGACAGCGTCACGCCGTCGGCTTTGGCGATCGTCAGCTGCAGCGGCTGCGCGCCGCTGTCGGTGACGGCCACGTCGCGCACGTCGTTGCCGTAGCCGTCCTTGTCGGCGGTCACGGTGTACGTGCCGGGCGAGACCGAGTCGATCGTGAAGTTGCCACTGCTGTCGGTCGAAGCGCCGCGGGTGGAGATCATGCCCCCCACGCCGCTGTCCTTGCTCTTCAGCTGAATGCGGGCGCCGTTGACCGGATCGCCGCTTCCGGCATCGGTGACGTGGCCGGTGATCCCGGAAGTCTTGATGTCGATGTCGAACGTCGACGATCCGCTCACGTCGTAGTGCGTCGAGAAGGGATTCATCCGCTGCGTGTCGAGCACCATGACGCTGTACGAACCGTTCGTGAGACCCGCGGCGGTGTAATTGCCACTCTCGTCGGTGGGAACCGCGACCTGCGCTCCGGCGCGGTCGGTCGGGAAGAAGTTGACGTTCGCGCCGGCGAGCGGTGTGCCGTCGCGGGTGACGCGGCCGCGCACGATCGTGTTCGAATTGAACGTCAGGTCGACCTGCACCGAGGCGCCCGGCTCGACGTCGATCGTCTGCGGGTCCGTCGTCTGGGCGTTGCCGATCGAGCGCATCAAATCCGCTGTGACGCGGACCGTGCCGGTCGGCGCGCCCACCAGCCGGTAATTCCCCGACGCGTCGACCGCCGCCTCGCCGTTGCCGTTGTTGTTGCGCGCGGAGACGGTGACGTGCTGCAGATCGTCGGCGCTGAGGCCGCCGACATGACCGTAGATCACCCCGCCGGTCTTGAGCGCGATCCGGACCGGCGCATTGCTGCTGACGTCGAAGTCCGTGACGCTCCCGTCGGCGAACCCCGTTTTTGCCGCCGTGAACGCGTAGTGGCCCGGTGCGATGCTGTCGAACGTGAACGCGCCGCTGGCATCGGTCTTCGTGGCGCGGAAGCCGCCCGATCCGCTGACCGCGCTCGCCGCGCGGACGTCGGCATCGGGAACCGGAGCGCCCGCATCCGTCACCACGACGCCGGTGACGTGGAGGCCGGAAGAGAGCTGCGCGTCGAGCCGCGCCTCGCGGCCCGAGAGGTCGACGCTCTTCGTCGTCGGGAGGAAGCCCTCCATCGTGAACGAGAACGACTTCGTTCCCGGCTCCAGCTGATCGATCGTGTAGTCGCCGTTGCCGTCGGTCGTCGCCGTCGTTGCATCCTGGCCGCCGAAGCTCGTGACGATCCGCATCGCGCCGCCGCCGCCATTCGCTGGCCGCACCGCGACGCCGCCGAGCGGAGAGCCGTCCGGCCCGGTGACGTGGCCGCTGAGCTTCACGCCGGTGTCGAGATCGAGCTCGATGTTCTCGATCGTCTTCCCTTCCTCCACCGTGACGTTGGACTGGCGCGCCGTCGTGTAGCCGGGCGCCGACGCCACCACCGCGACCGTGCCGGTCGGAACGTTCTCGAGCGAGAACGAGCCGTCGTCGCTCGTGAAGCTCTTCATCATCGGCGGGACGTCGATCTGGATGCCGCCGCCCATGCGCGCGCCGCTGACGCCGGCGTTGAACGACGTCACCGGCTGGTGCGTGTTCTTGTCGAGGACGCGGCCGCTGATCCGGCCGCCCGGCGGCAGGTCGACGCTCACGTTGTTCGCCGGCGCCGTGATGTTGCGCATCTGCTGAATGAACTCATCCTGCTTGTTGAAGACGACCATGTAGGGACCCGGCGTGAGGTCGCTGACCGTGAAGCGGCCGTCGGGTCCGGTGACCGACATTTCGGCGCCGTCCATCGCCATGACCGCGACGTTGATCCCTTCGACGCCGTTGCCGCCGCGCGTGACGCGGCCGGCGATCTCGACCCCCGGCTCCATCGCGACCTCGAGCGGCTTCGTCGTCGCATTCGCCGTCACGGCGCGAACGTTCTTCGTCGAGAAACCTTCGCGCTTGAAGATGACGTCGTACGTCCCTTCCTTCACCCGCGTCGTGAACCTGCCGTCGCTGCCGGTGCGCACCGTGTCGTCGTCTTCAGCGCCGCCGCGGATGGCCGAAGCGATCATCCGCCGCACGCCGCCGGGAAGGGGACCGCTCTCGTTTGCCGACGTCGTGACGCCGACGCCCGACAGCGGTTTTCCCTGCTTGTCGGTGACGATGCCGCTGATCGCGACGCCGCGCGGCATGACGATCGTGATGCCGCCCTTCTTCTCGCCCGACGTGATGTGGAGCGCGCTCGTCTTCGCCGTCGGAATGCCCCGCTTCGACGCTTCGAGCTCGATGTCGCCCTGCGTGTCGGTTCGGATCGAGAAGCGGCCGTCGGGCCCGCTGAACGCGGAGCGCGCGATCGGAAGGCCCGCCATCATCCGGCGCATGTTGCGCGGAAAGCCCATCGGATCGCGGCTCACCGTATCGGCCATGATGCTCGCCGCGGCGATGGCGCGTTTGTCGTCGTCGACGACCGTGCCGCTGATGCGCGCGCGCGGCGAGGCGACCAGCGGCTTCTGCACGCGAGCGCCCGCCGTGAGCGAGAGGTTCACCGGCGCCGCGAAGTAGCCGGGGTGTGAGATGGCGAGTTGATACCGTCCCGGCTTGACGCCGGTGAGGCTGTAGTTTCCCTTCGCATCGGTGACCGTTGAAGAGACCGCGCCGCGGCCGGGACGTCCCGGCACGTTCGACGGCAACGAGACCGTCGCGCCGGCGACCGGCTGCTGATGGACGTCGCGAACGACGCCGGCGACCGCGGCTGCCGCGGTGAGCTTGAGAGACGGCGTGCTCTTTCCTTCGCGCGTGCGGAGCGCAATGCGGTCGCCGGAGTGGACCTCGAGCGATTCCCACTTCTTCGCCGCGTGCGCGATCGTGAACGACCCGTCGTCGCCGCTCGTGGCGACTGGCCACGTGTCGACCGTGACCGATGCCTTCGCGACCGGCGAGCCGTCGGCCGCGACGACCTTGCCGGTCACCGGCACGCCGGCGTCGAGCGAGAAGTCGAGCGGCAGCGGCTTCGCGCCGCGCGTCTCGTCGAGAAGCGCGAAGTCGGGATGGCTCACGACCACGCGTCCCGCCCACTTGGTCGGATCGGGCGCCGAGTAGTGGCCTTTGTCGTCAGTCGTCGAAAGGTACTCGCCATCCTGGCCGAGCCAGACGACGTGCGCGTTCGCGAGCGGCTTTCCGTTCGCGGTGATCGTTCCCTGTTTCACGGCGGCCGTCGAGAGCGCGAAGACGAGACTGTCTTCGTCGCGCTCGATGTCGGTCGTGTGCGGCGCGTAGCCGGTTGCATCGACGCGAATCGTGACGACCGGGTCCTTCGGCGAGTCGAGGGTGAAGCCGCCCTTCGAGCTCGTCGTCGTCGACGCGAGCGGCGTCCGTTCGGCGTTCGCCGAGATGAGCCGCGCGCGCCGCGCGTCAGCCGATTCGAACGAATAAACCGACACTTTCGCGCCGATGAGCGGTTGCCCGTCGCGAGTCATCACCGTTCCGGTGATCGATGCAATGGCTGGCAGCGCGGTGAGCACTGCGAGAGCGGCGAAGAAGCGAGCGCGCATGGAAAGGCTCCTGTTGTTGTCGAAACGCACTACGACCCGATTGCGGTGTGTGTTGAGACGAAATCGTGGGGCAAAGGTTTTCGTTCGGTTCCTCATGCGGAAACGGCCAGTCTCGGACGATGTCCTGCGCGCGCGGCTCGACGCGCTCGTGGCGACGTTCGACATTTCGACCATTGAACCCGATCCGCTTCAGGTAGTGCACCGATTTTCCAATCCGCGCGACCAGGAGATCGCGGGGCTCATCGCCGCCGCGTTCGCCTACGGTCGCGCGAGCATCGTCGTGGCCAACGCCGGAACGGTGCTCGCGAGGATGAAGCCATCGCCATATGAATATCTCGTGAAGTTCGACCGCGCCGAGGCGATGAATCGCTTCGCGGGATTCGCGCATCGCTTCCAGAAAACGCGCGAGCTCGTCGAGCTCCTCGAGCGAATGGCGTTCGTCATTCGCGAGTACGGCTCGATCGGCGAAGCCTTCCGCGCCTGCTACGACGAGAACGACCCCGACATCGGTCCGACGCTAACGCGCTTCGTCGCGCTCTTCGCACCCGCGACAAAGTCGCTTCAATACCTTCTCTCATCGCCGGAGAACGGCTCCGCGTGCAAGCGCATGAACCTCTTCCTTCGCTGGATGGTCCGCCGCACATCCCCCGACATCGGCATCTGGACATTCGTGGATCCCGCGAAACTTCTGATGCCGGTCGACACGCACATTCATCGCATCGCCACCTTCCTCGGCCTCAACACCCGCAAGTCCGCCGACTGGAAGGCGGCACGCCAGATCACCGACGCGCTGGCGCGCTTCGATCCAGCCGACCCCGTCCGTTACGACTTCGCCCTCTGCCGCCTCGGCATTCTCGACCTCTGCAGCCGCAAGCGACGCAAGGAAAACTGCGACGTTTGCCTGCTCCGAGAGGTATGCAGATTTCCGGTTGTGAAATCCAACCGAATGGACAAACCTCGCCGTCTGCCGGGAGCCAAGCAGCACCCCGCCCGTTTGTAACCAAAGACTTACGAGCAATTTCCGCGCGGCAGCGCCGTTGAATACATCCCTCCCTCGCACCGATGCGAAGGTCCATTCTCACGAACGCCCTGATTGGATTGCTGACGGTAGCAGTCGTCATCGGCGCGTTCGCGTCGTTCCAGCGGAAGCGCTCCTCCTTCGAGCGGATCGACTTCCGTTTCGAGCGGATCAACGGCGTCATCGCGGTCAAGAGCGTCGACGCCGGCAGCCGGGCGGAACGCGCCGGCCTTCGTCCCGGCGACCAGATCTGGCTGATCGGCGACACCCCCTCGACCGAGATCGAAGGGCTGCAGAAGACCCTGCGCCGCATCGGCCAGCGCGTCCCGATGCTCGTCGCCCGCGGCGGCCGGACGATGACGCTGACGTACGAAGTCCCCGAGCTGAAGATCGACTACTCGTACCTGATCCTCAGCTTCATCGGCTTCCTCTACCTCACCATCGGGTTGTTCACGTTGTTCCGAGGAGAGACGAAAGAGAGCTCGATCTTCTACTTCGTCATGTTGCTGTCGTTCACGGTGTACGTCTACACACCGGCGGGCGACATCGACACGATCTACAAGGTCCTGCAGATCGTC
This sequence comes from Thermoanaerobaculia bacterium, assembly GCA_036498125.1. Taxonomy (GTDB): domain Bacteria; phylum Acidobacteriota; class Thermoanaerobaculia; order Gp7-AA8; family Gp7-AA8; genus DASXHZ01. The sequence continues at coordinate 83 of DASXIH010000241.1, read as the reverse complement.
GAAGAAATGGCGACGATCGTCCTCCCGCCGCTGGCGCTGCACTTCTTCCTCCTCTTCCCGAAGCCGGTGCTGAAGAACAAGCG
>DASXIH010000240.1:0-6580 GCA_036498125.1 Thermoanaerobaculia bacterium | reverse complement strand
GCGCTTCTCGTAAAACGGCATCAGGAGCTTCTGGAGGCGCCGGAGGTTGTAGAACGGCACGCCCGGAAAGTAGTGGTGCTCGAGGTGGTAATTCGAGAAGAGGTAGATCGCGTCCCAGAACCATGATCCCTTGATCAGCGTCGACCACTTCGCCGGATCGGATGGATCGATGTCGTAGTGCTGCCCGAGGCGATTCAGGGCGAACGCGATGGGGAAGACGAAGAAGACTGGGACGACGTAGAGCTTGAACGCCAGCCACCAGCCGCCGAGAAACGCGATCAGCGCGAGAATCCCGAGCTGCAGCGCGACCGTGGCGAGACGCTCCCGGCCGATCCGTTTCCGCAGCTCCGGCTCGTAGCACGAGGTCTCCTGCGCCGCCGCGCGGAAGTAGATCGGGAAGAGCGCCGGGGTGAAGTAGAGCGCCTTCAGCCAGCGCGCGTTGACCTTCGGCGAGAGGTAATGCCGCTTCGGATCTTCTTCGTACGACCCCAGGCCCGCGTGATGATCGAGGTGCCATCGGGTGAACTGCGACGCCGAGATCCCGCTCGGCATCGCGTAGAGGAGGCCGAGGATGCGATAGCCGCGCTCGCTCGCCTGCGGCAGGACCGCGCGATGCACGACCTCGTGCAGGAGCACCGTGAAGTCGAACACGGCAAAGCCCGCCAGAAACGCGAAAGGCAGCCAGAAGTACCAGCGGTCGAGGTGTGCGATCGCGAAGCCGGAGCCGATGAGCGCGCCAAAGTCGGCGAAGGCGAGCAGCCCATGCAGCAGCGGCCGCTTCTGGTGCAGCAAGCGCAGCTCGTCGACCGGAATCTCGGTCGCGAGATCCCGCTTGAGCTGCTGCGCATGTTCCGCGTAGTAGGACGCCACTGTTGCGAGTTTAACAATAGCCGCCATGCAACTATTCACGATCGGCCACTCCACGCGTAGCCTCGACGAGCTCCTCGCGCTCCTGCGCGAGAACAAGATCGAGCGGCTCGCGGACATCCGCCGCTATCCCGGCTCGCGCCGCTACCCGCACTTCTCGCGAGACGCACTGTCGCAGTCGCTGCCGGCGGATGGGATCGAGTACGTCCACGTTCCCGAGCTCGGCGGACGCCGTAAGCCGCTGCCCGACTCTCCGAACACCGCCTGGCGCAACGAACAGTTCCGGGCCTACGCCGACCACATGGCGACGGACGAGTTCCGAAACGCCGTCGACGCGCTCCTGGCCTCGCCCAAACTGACCTGCGTCATGTGCGCCGAGGCGGTGCCGTGGCGCTGTCACCGCAACGTTCTGGCGGACGAGCTGACCCGGCGCGGAATCGAGGTCTTTCACATCCTCGGCCCTGGAGCCGTCCAGCGGCACGTCCTGAATCCCCACGCGCGGATCGAGCCCGATCGCGTCGTCTATCCGGGTACCGATCAGGGAAGCCTCCTATAATCTGCGCGACATCCCATGACCATCGCGGAGCCCGCAACGTCGACGGCCGAACGGGAGCTCGTCCTCGCAGTCGACGACAACGAACAGAACCTTCAGCTCCTCGAGGAGTACCTCGGGGGCTGGGGTTACGACGTCGTCCTCGCGCATGACGGACTCGAGGCGCTCCAGCTCTATCCGAAGCACAACCCCTCGATCATCGTCCTCGACGTGATGATGCCGAACATGGACGGCTACGAGGCGTGCGCGCGGATCAAGAGCCAGCCGGGCGGGAGAACCATTCCCGTGCTGATGCTGACCGCGCTGACCGGGACCGAGGACAAGATCCGGGCGCTGGAGAGCGGCGCGGACGACTTTCTCAACAAGCCGATCAACCGCGAGGAGCTGCGCAGCCGCATCCGGTCGCTGATCAAGATCCGGAACCTCCGGAAAGAGCTCGACTCCAGCGAGAACATCATCCTCACCCTCACCACGGCGCTCGAGAACAAAGACCCGCGCAGCTTCGGGCATGTCCAGCGCGTCGCGGTTCTCACCGGGAAGCTGTGCGAGAAGCTCGGCATGTCGCTCGACGAGAAAGAGACGATCGTCAAAGGAGCGATGCTGCATGACGTCGGCATGATCGGCGTCCCTGATGCCCTGCTGACGAAGCCGGTGCTGAACCACGACGAGGTCGCCCGCGTCGCGGAGCATGCGCGGATGGGAGCGTCGATGCTCGATCCGTTGACCACCTTCCGCGACTTCGTCCCGATCGTCCGCTGGCACCACGAGCGGCTCGACGGCAGCGGTTACCCAGATCGGCTTCGCGGCGAAGACATCCCGCTCGAAGCGCAGATCGTCGGCATCGCCAACCGGTTCGACGAGCTGCTGCACGAGCGTGAGGGCGTCACCGAGACGGAAGCGCTGGAACGGCTTAGAAGCGAGGCGGAACGAGGCGGTTTCGACCGCGATCTCGTGGCGCTCTTTGCGGCGGCGATCGGCGAAGAGACGCCGCGGCCGGTCGTGACGCGGCACATGCGCGAGCGCGTGCAGCAGAAGGCGCGCGTGCTCTGCGTCGACGACAACCGTCTCAACCGCGAGATGATCATGGCGACGCTCACCGACGCCGGCTTCCACGTCGCGCTGTCCGAAAACGGACGCCATGCGATGCAGGTGATCGAGCAGGAGCAGATCGACGTCGTGCTGCTCGACCTCATGATGCCGGAGCAGGATGGGAACGAGACGCTCCGCCTCCTCCGCGCCGATCCCCGTTACGAGTTCCTCCCGGTGATCGTGCTGACGTCGAACCGGAACGCTGCGCTGCGCCAGCAGTCGATCGTCGCCGGCGCTGACGACTTCATCAACTATCCGCTCAACCGGCTGGAGCTCGTCACGCGCATTCAGTCGCTGCTGCGCATCAAGGCTTATCACGCCGACCTGGAGCAGACGCAGAACATCATCTGCGCGCTGGCGCTGACTCTCGAAGCGAAAGACCGCTACACGGTCGGCCACTCGCAACGCGTCGGCGATCTCGCCCGCGCGTTCAGCCTCCACCTCGGCCTCGGCGAATGGGACGCGGAGCGGGCGCGGACCGCGGGGCTGCTCCACGACATCGGCAAGATCGCCGTACCGGAGTCGCTGCTGAACAAGCAGGGACCGCTGACGCGCGAGGAGTTCATGCGCGTCATCGACCATCCGGTCATCGGCGAGGAGATGGTCCGGCCGCTGATGACCCTCGCCTCGGTGCTGCAGATGATCCGGCACCACCATGAGCGCTACGACGGCCGCGGCTATCCCGACGGGTTGCGCGGCGAGGGGATCCCGTACGAGGTCCGCCTCCTCTCGATCGTCGACGCCTACGACGCGCTGACCTCGCACCGCGCGTACCGCCCCGCGCCGCTCACGCATGAGGCAGCGATCGCGACGCTGCGGCGCGAGGCCGCCGGCGGCAAGTGGGACCCGGTGATGGTCGACTCGTTCGCGAAGATGCTCGGCGACCAGCCGCCCGACTGGAAAGCGATCGAGACGCCGGTGCCGACTCTGAATCTCGCGTAGACTCCGCCCTCGCATTCGATGCTCGTTCTTCACGACCCTCTCAAGCAGACCGACCTTCCCAGACACTGCATCGCGACCATCGGCAACTTCGATGGGATGCACGTCGGACATCAGGCGATCATCCGCGGCGTCGTGGAGCGGGCGCAGGAGTCCGGACGGCCGTCGGCGGTGATCACGTTTCACCCGCATCCGCTGTCCGTCGTGGCGCCCGACCGCGTCCCGAAACAGATCCTCACCGTGGCGCAGAAAGAGGAGCTCCTGCGCGGCATGGGGGTGGACGCGCTGCTGATCGTGCCGTTCACGCACGAGTTCTCGCGTCTCACCGCCGACCGGTTCATCGACGAGTTTCTCGTCGACGCCCTGCGCGTCGAGGAGGTCCGCATCGGCCGCGACTTCGCGTTCGGCGCCGGACGCGAAGGAAACCTCGCCAAGCTGCAGAGCGCCGGCGCGAAGCACGGATTCAGCGTCGACGGAATCGACGACGTGAAGCTGCGCGGCATCCGCGTCTCGTCTTCGCTCGTCCGCGAAGCGCTCAGCAAGGGGGCGATGCACATCGTCAACCTCGCGCTGGGGCGAACGTACTTCGTCGACGGCCGCGTGGCGACCGGCCGCCGTCTCGGAAGGAAGATCGGCTTCCCGACCGTCAACGTCGATTCCGCGAACGAGCTCTTCCCCGGCTCCGGCGTCTACGTGACGACGTCGCGCTTCGAGAGCTTCTCCCGCTCGTTCGAGAGCGTCACGAACATCGGCGTCCGCCCGACCCTCTACGAAAACTACGCGACCACGATCGAGAGCCACATCCTCGACTTCGACTCGAACGTCTACGGAGACACGGTGCGGCTCTACTTCCACACGCTCCTCCGGCGCGAACAGCAGTTCCGCTCGGCGCTGGAGCTGACGAACCAGATCCGCAACGACATCGAACGCTCCCGCCGCTGGTTTCGCCTTCATCGCCCCTCATGACCGATCCGGTTCTCACCTTCGTCATCCTGGCGTTCTTCTTTGCGGCGATCGCCGCCGCGCGTTACTTCAAGACGCTCGACACCGGCTTCGGCCACGCCGCCGCCTCGCCGATCGTCAGCGGCATTGCGTCCGGCGTCGCCATCTTCATCGCCAGCCGCTTCACTGACCTGCACGTCATCGTCACGGGCATCGTCATGACGGTCGCGTCGATGTACGTCCGGCACACGGGCGACGAGAGCGAGGCACCCGAAGGGATGCTCCTCGGCGCCCTGATCGGCGCGTCCGCCGCCTTGCCGCTCGCCTTCACGGGCGAGAACGAACTGCGGCACTTCTCCGAGTGCGCCATCGCCGGAACGATCGCCGGCTACGGCGTCACGTTCGCGCAGTTCCACGTGACCGACCGCGCGCGGCAGCTCCTGCTCGACGCCATCACCGCCGCCGTCGCCGTCGCGGCAGCGTGGCTGCCGGCCATCCTGGAGCGCGCCGGCTTCCGGCAGCGTGCCGTGGCCATCTTCGTCGCCACCGCGATCCCGCTCCTCTCCGCCGCGACGGTCTTCGCGCGCTGGCGCAGGGTCCGCTCCGAGCTCGCCCACGAGGCGGCGATCGGGGTCATCGACGCGCGCGAGGTCCGCACCACCGCCCACCCCATCCTCCGGTTCACCCGGGCCGGCTGGAGCGACGCCGCGGCGCACCGGGAGTTCGTCCGCCTCGCCAACCGGATCGCATTACGCAAGCGTCAGCAACGGAATCGCCCCGACGACACCGCCCGCCTTTACCAGTTAGAGATCATCAAGCTCCGCATGCAGCTCAAGGAGATGGCAAACATCGAGCGGCATGCGAGTAACGACGTTAAAATGCCCCTCGAATAATGACGCGACGCTTTCTCGCCGCTCTCATCTCGCTGTTCTCGGCCACCACTCTCCTCGCGCAGGCGCTTCCGCCGTTCCCGCAGCCGCAGCAGCCGTCCGGCCAGAAGCGCTTCCGGTTCGTGCCGCCGACGATCAAGCCGGGAAGCGAGATCCAGTGGAAGATCCCGCAGGACGGCCACCTCGAGATGGTCCGCGAGGAGTACGCGATCATGTACCCGAACGTCGAGATCACGTACCAGGACATCAAGGTCCACGCCGACAAGATCACGGCGAACCTGAAGACGAAGGACGTGGTCGCCGAGGGGCATGTGGTCGTCGACGAAGGGCAGACGAGACTGACGGCCGACCACATCGTCTACAACCTCGACTCGAAGACCGGCACCTTCTTCACCGCGACCGGCGCCCTGCAGCCGGACATGTACTTCACCGGCGAGCGGATCGAAAAAATCGGCGCGACGACGTACCGCCTCACGAACGGCATCGTCACCTCGTGCGAGATCGACCGGCCGGCGTGGTCGTTCCATGTCGCGCGCGCTGACGTCACCCTCGACGACTACGCCTACATGCACGGCGTCTCCTTCCGCGCGCGCGAGCTGCCTCTCATCTGGCTCCCCCGCCTCATCTGGCCGACGAAAGCCGACCGCGCCCAGGGCTTCCTGATCCCTCGCCTGCTGCTGACGAATCCGTCGAGCAAGGCGGGATTCGGCGAGCGCATCATCCTCGGGTACTTCATCCCGTTCGGCGACTCGGTCGACGTCACCGCATACGCGGACCTGAGCACGAAGAACTACGAGGGCGTCGGCGTCGATCTCCGCTACCTGCCGTCCCCGAACGTGAAGCTCGGTGAGCTGAACGCGTGGGTGATCCACAACCCCGACCCCGATCCCGACGTCGCAGGCGAGCCGGCGAAGACGGAGTGGCGCTACCAGTACCAGCACGCGCAGGACAACCTCCCCGGCGGCTTCCGCGGCGTCGTCGACGTGCAGGATTACTCCGACCTCGACTTCTTCCGCCGCTATGACCGCGATCCGCGGCTGAACTCCCTCTCGAACGTCTACTCCGCCGCCTATCTCACGAAGAACGATCCGCGCTACTCGCTCAACATCCTCACCGACCGGCGCGACATTTTCCTCGGACATGAAACGTCGAGCGCCAGCTCGCCGATCATCAAGCAGCGCTTCGAAGAGCTGCCGGCGCTGCAGTTCCGGATGTACCCGCAGCGCGTGTTCGACACGCCGATCTACTTTTCGCTCGAGTCGTCCGCGTCGCACCTGAAGACGACCGGCCTGCTGACGGG
>DASXIH010000239.1:0-5065 GCA_036498125.1 Thermoanaerobaculia bacterium | reverse complement strand
GTCAGCGACTTCGCCGACAAGATGTAAGGAGACCCCTCGATGAGCGATTTCGCACCGACACCACCTCCGCCGCCGCCCGCACCGGGCGCCGGCGGTGATCTCATTTATCCGCCCCAGCCACCAAAAGACCCGATTCTCATCCTCGTGCTGAACCTCCTCCTCTTCGGTGGGGTGGGGTACATCGTGCTGGGACAGAAGATAAAAGGCATCATCGCCATCATCGTCTGTCTCGTGGTCGCGGTTCCGACGTGCGGCATCGCTTCACTTCTGATCGGCATCGCGGCCGGCGTCGACGGCATGTTTCAGGCGCAGCAACTCCAGGCCGGCTTCCCGATCGGCCCGTGGACGTTCTACAAAGACCACAAGTGATTGCGTGACGTGGGGCGGGCTAACGCCCGCCCTACATCCGCTGCTAGCTCACCACATCATTCCGAGCTGGAGCTTTGCGGCGTCGCTCATCATCGAACGGTCCCAGACCGGGTCGAAGACGACTTCGATGTCGGCGGTCTTCACGTTCGGGAGCGATTCGATCTTCGTCTTCACGTCGGTCGCGATGACGGGGCCCATGCCGCAGCCGGGAGCGGTGAGCGTCATCTTCACTTTGACGTCGAAACCGCCGCCGTCGTGCGGCTGCAGGTCGCACATGTAGACCAGGCCGAGGTCGACGATGTTGACCGGGATCTCGGGGTCGAAGCAGGTCTTGAGCTGGTCCCAGACCAGCTCTTCGATCTTCTCTTTCGTCAGCTCCGCTTCGGGCGTGGGCGCCGCCACTTCCTGCGGCGACTTGCCGATTGCCTCGACCTCGCCTCCGGAGATGCGGACCATCAGGCCTCGATCGGTGATCAGCGTGTACGCCCCGCCGAGTGACTGCGTGATCGTCGCCTGCGCTCCCTGCGGGACGAGAACGCGCTCCCCGCTTGGGATCATGATCGCTTCCGCGTTACGGCTGAAGGTGACTTCCTCTCGCGTGTTCATTCCGTTGTAACCACTTCCTTTGCTTCGTTTTCCAAGGCCGTGCGGAGCGTGTGCCACGCCAGGGAGGCGCACTTCACGCGCGCCGGGAATTCCGACACTCCCGAGAACGCGGCCAGACGTCCGAGCTCCTCGGTGCTCAGCCCGGTCGAATCGCCGGTGACGAGCCGATGGAACGTATCGAAGTAGTCCTCCGCTTCCTCGCGCGTCTTCCCCTTCACCGTCGTCGACATCACCGAGGCCGACGCCTTCGAGATCGCGCAACCGTTGCCGGTGAATCCGATGTCCTTGATCGTCTCGCCGTCGAGCTCCAGGAAGACCGTGTAGTGGTCGCCGCAGAGCGGGTTGTATCCCTCGACCTTCCGCGTCGCGTTCGGCAGCTCGCGGTAGTTCCGCGGGTTCTTGTTGTGATCGAGGATGATCTGTTGGTAGAGGTCCTGGAGCTCGGGCATTTTATAAATTTATCCTTTGGCGCGCAGCGCCGAAGGACCTGGAGCCATTCGCGCTGCGCCTGTGGGCGCCAGATCCTCGCCGCGTAGCGGCGAGGATAAAGTGGAAGTCACCGAAACACCTCGATCACTTTTTTCAGCCCGCTCACCAGCGCATCCGCTTCCTCGCGGGTGTTGTAGAGGCCGAACGACGCGCGTCCCGTCGCCGGGATGTTGAAGCGCAGCATGATCGGCTGCGCGCAGTGGTGTCCGGTGCGGATGGCGATCCCTTCCTGATCGAGAATGGTTCCGATGTCGTGCGGGTGCACGCCTTCGAGCGTGAATGAGATCACGCTCGCTTTCGCCTTCGCCGTTCCGATGATCTTCAATCCATCGACCTCGAGCAGCCGCCGCGTGGCGTAGCGCTCGAGATCGTGCTCGTGCGCGGCGATCGCCTCGATGCCGATGCCGCTCATGTAGTCGAGTGCCGCGGCGAGACCGATGACGCCTTCGATGTTCGGCGTTCCCGCCTCGAACTTGTACGGCAGCGCGTTGTACGTCGTCTTCTCGAACGTGACGGAGAGGATCATGTCGCCGCCGCCCTGCCATGGCGGCATCGCGTCGAGGATCGCTTCCTTCCCGTAGAGCACGCCGATGCCGGTCGGCGCGTAGACCTTGTGGCCGGAGAACGCATAGAACTCGCAGCCGAGGTCCTGCACGTCGATCGGGAGATGCGGCACGCCCTGCGCGCCGTCGACGATCACGACCGCGCCGGCGTCGTGCGCCATCGCGATCATCTGCTTGACCGGATTGATCGTGCCGAGAGCGTTCGAAGCGTGGCCGATCGCAACGATCTTCGTGCGGTCGTTGAGCAACGCGCGGAACTCGTCGAGCAGCACGTCGCCGGCGTCGTTCACCGGCGCGACGCGGAGCGTGGCGCCTTTTTCCGCGCAGAGCATCTGCCACGGGACGATGTTCGAGTGGTGCTCGATCGCGGTGATCACCACCTCGTCCCCGGCCTTCACATTGGTCCGCCCCCAGGTCTGCGCCACGAGGTTGATCGCCTCGGTCGTCCCGCGCGTGAAGACGATTTCCTTCTCGTCGCGCGCGTGGATGAAGTTCTTCACCGTCGTCCGCGCCGACTCGTAGGCCGCGGTCGCGACTTCGCTGAGGTAGTGCACGCCGCGATGCACGTTCGAGTTCTCTTCCGTGTAATACCGGACGATCCGGTCGATGACGGCCTGCGGCTTCTGCGTCGTCGCCGCGTTGTCGAGATAGACGAGCCCTTTGCCGCGGACTTTGCGCGAGAGGATCGGGAAATCGCCGCGGATCTTCGCGACGTCGAGCGTCTCGTGCTCGTGAATGACAGCGCTCATCGGTCCTTCTCCCGCCGCTCCGGCAGGTAATGCGCCAGCGAGCGGAACATGATCCTTCGCACCTGCTCGCGGACCGGCTCGACCTTCATGCGGTCGACGATCTCGCTGGCGAACGCGTAGACGAGCAGGCTGCGCGCCTCGGTCTCGCCGAGGCCGCGCGAGCGGAGGTAGAACATCGCCTCCTCGTCGAGCTGGCCGATGGTCGAGCCGTGGTTGCACTTCACGTCGTCGTTGAAGATCTCGAGCGTCGGCTTCGAGTCGGCGATCGCCGTCTCGCTGAGGAGCAGGTTGTTGTTCGTCTGGCGCGAGACCGTCTTCTGCGCGCCGGGACGGACGACGATCTTGCCATCGAAGATCCCGCGGGCGCTCTCGTCGAGGATCCCTTTGTAGAGCTCGAGCGACTCGCAATGCGGCCGCGCGTGATCGACCACCGTGTGGTTGTCGACGTGCTGCCGTCCGGTGAGCACGTAGAGGCCTTCGAGCACGACGCTCGCCCCTTCGCCGGTCAGCGCCACGTTCAGCTCATTGCGGACGACCGCGCCGCCGAGCGAGATCGCGCGCGTCGTGACCGCGGAGGCGCGCTCCTGGTGAACCTGCATCGTCGCGACGTGGAACGCTTCGACCGACTCGCATTCGAGCTTGTAGTGATCGACGACCGCGCCTTCGCCTGCGACCAGTTCCGTCACGGCGTTGGTGAAGTAGCTGCCGGTACCGGCGTACGTCTCGACGATCGCCGCCTGCGCGCCGCGCGCGACCACGAAGAGGTTGCGCGGATGCGATTGGTAGCCGTCGGTCGAGTAGTGGATGACGTGGATGAAGCCGTTGACGCTCGCGTCGATCTGGAGGAACGCGCCGTCCTGCACGTTCGCCGTGTTCATCGCCGTCATGGCGTGGTTCGCGTAGTCGGCGTAGCGGGCGTAATGCTGCTCGCGCGTCGACGGCGCCATGACGAACAGCGGATTCGGCGTGCTCAGCTCCGGCGCGTAGATGCCGTTGACGTAGACGTATTCGGCGACCGCGCGATCGCGGAGGGTAATACCGGAGATGTCCGCCGGCAGGATTGCCGGCGCCACACTCCACTCGCGCGAGGCCACCGGCGCGAGGTTCGTGTACTTCCACTCCTCGAGCCGCGGAGTCGGCCACCCGAGCTGCCCGAAGCGCTGCGACGCCTGCTCGACAACGGTAGTCGTCATTGCGCCGCCGCCAGCTCCTGCTCGATCCACTCGTAGCCCTTCTGTTCGAGCTCCAGCGCCAGCTCCTTGCCGCCCTGCTTCACGATCCGGCCGTTCGCCAGCACGTGGACGAAGTCGGGGATGAGGTAGGTCAGCAGCCGCTGGTAATGCGTGATGACGAGCACCGAGTGCTTCTCGCTGCGGAGTGCGTTCACCCCTTCGGCGACGATGCGCAGTGCGTCGATGTCGAGGCCGGAGTCGGTCTCGTCGAGGATCGCGAGCTTCGGATCGAGCACCGCCATCTGGAAGATCTCGTTCCGCTTCTTCTCTCCGCCCGAGAACCCTTCGTTCACCGCGCGGTTCATGAACGCCTCGTCGAGATCGACGACCTTCATCTTCTGCCGCGCGAGCTGCAGGAACTCGATCGCGTCGAGCTCCTCTTCGCCGCGATGCTTGCGGATCGAATTCAGCGCCGCCTTGAGAAAGTAGATGTTGTTCACGCCCGGAATCTCGACCGGGTACTGCAACGCGAGGAACACCCCTTCCCGCGCGCGCTCCTCGGTCGGCATCGCGAGCAGGTCCTTGCCGTCGAACGTGACCGAACCGCTGATCACCTCGTACTTCGGCCGTCCCGCCAGCACGTTCGCCAGCGTCGACTTTCCGGAGCCGTTCGGCCCCATGATCGCGTGCACTTCCCCGGTTCCCACCGTGAGATTGAGGCCGCGAAGGATCTCTTTTCCTTCGATCCCTGCGTGTAAGTTCTTGATCTCCAACATCAGCCCACTGATCCTTCCAAACTGACTCCCAGCAGCTTCTGCGCTTCGACGGCGAACTCCATCGGGAGCTCGCGGAAGACTTCGCGGCAGAAGCCGTTCACGATCATCGAGACCGCGTCTTCGGCGCTGATGCCGCGCTGCTGGCAATAGAACAACTGGTCCTCGCCGATCTTGGACGTCGACGCCTCGTGCTCCATCGTGGCCGAGGAGTTGCGGACCTCGATGTACGGGAACGTGTGCGCGCCGCACTGATCGCCGAGGAGCAGCGAATCGCATTGCGAGTAATTGCGGGCGTTCTCGGCGCCCTTGAGGATCGTCACCGCGCCGCGGTACGTCTGCTG
>DASXIH010000238.1:0-21799 GCA_036498125.1 Thermoanaerobaculia bacterium | reverse complement strand
TTCGATCTGCGCGACTGCGTTCGCCGCCTTGTCGCGCTTCTCGCCGTCGAGAACCGAGGGGCGTGATGGTCTACGCCTTCTGGTCTTCGCTCGCGGTCTGTGTCTACGTCTACTTCGGCTATCCCGCGCTGCTCTGGATCCTGAGTCGTCTGCGTCCGCGGCCGGTCGCCGAGGATGACGTGACGCCGTATGCGACGTTCGTCGTGCCGGCGTACAACGAGGAGCGGAACATCGCGGCGAAGATCGAGAACGCACTGTCGCTCGACTACCCGCCCGATCGCGTCGAGGTGCTTGTCGTCTCGAACGGCTCGACCGACCGCACCAACGACATCGTGCGCGGATTCGACGACCCGCGCGTCCGGCTGATCGCGCTCGAACAGCCGGGGAAGATGGAGGCACTCAATGAGGGCGCCCGCAGCGCGCGCGGCGAGATCCTCGTCCTCACCGACGCCGACTTTTTTCTCGACAGCCACTCGTTGCGGACGATCGCCCGCAAGTTCGCCGATCCCGAAGTCGGCGGCGTCTGCGGTGCGCGTGGCAGCGGCATGCAGCGCGACGGCGACGCGACCGGCGAGGGCGAGGGGATGTACGGCCGCTGGGACCGCTGGCAGAAGATCCGGGAGAGCGAGATCGGGAGCGTCTTCGCGGCCGACGGGCTGCTGTACGCGATCCGCAAGGAGTTGTACGTCCCGATCAGCGATCCGGCGCAGGCGGACGACATTGCGGTCTCCGCGCGCGTCGTGCTCCAAGGTCGTCGCCTGCTGTTCGAGCCGACGGCGACGGCGTGGGAGCGATCGACCGTCCGCGCGAAAGAGGAGTTCGGACGGAAGGTGCGCGTCACGAACCACTCGGTGCGGGCGCTGCTCAATCTCCGGTCGGCGCTCTTCACACGCGGCTTCTATTCGGTCGAGCTCCTGTCGCACAAGCTCGTCCGGCATTTCATCCCGTTCTTCCTGATCACGCTCTTCCTCGCGAGCGTGGCGCTGGTGCGCCGCGGACCGCTCTATGTGCTCGCGTTGGCGGGACAGTTGATCGTCTACACGCTGGCCGCAGCTGGCGCGCTCCTTCGCGACAAGGCGATCGGACGCGCGAAGATCCTCACGGTGCCGTACTACTTCTGTTTCGTGAATGCGGCCGCGTTCCTGGGCGTGCTCGCGATTCTTCGAGGTCAAAAGATGGGCGCCTGGTCACATAATCGCCCCCATGCCGATCGAGCGTCAGCCGCTTCGCGATGAGCAACAGATCCGGGAGCTGATTGCCGCTCACGGGCGGTGGTGGCACCAGATCGAAGTCGCTCCCGGCATCGTCACGCCCGGCGACGACTCGAACCGGATGAAGTTGCCGATCCTCGACGAGTTGGGCCTCTCCCAGTCGCTCGAAGGGCGCCGTGTTCTCGACATCGGCTGCTCCGACGGCTTCTTCTCCTTCGAGGCGGAAAAGCGCGGCGGCGAGGTGGTCGCGATCGACTTCGTCCCGGAAAGCTACTCGGGGTTCGCGACCGCGAGGCGCATCCTCGACAGCCGTGTCGCGTATCGAATGGACAACGTCTACAACCTGAACGCCGAGGACTACGGGATGTTCGACGTCGTCTTCTTCCTCGGCGTCCTCTATCACCTGCGCAAGCCGCTTGCAGCGCTGGATGCGATCCGCGGCGTCATGAAACCGGGCGCCGAGCTCTACGTCGGCACCATGCTGATCGACGAATACGTGCAGCTACCGGACGGCCGCGTGACGACGCTCGACGCGCTGAACCCGCTGCTCCGCGACGTCCCGCTCTGGCAGGCGTATCCCGAGGATTCGTTGAACGGCGATTACACGAACTGCTTTGCGCCGAACATGGCGGCGCTGCGAGCGGCGCTGCTCGAGGCGGAGTTCGACGTCGCGGAGACGAAGATCGTGTCGATGGGTGGGTACGTTCGCGCGGTCGCGAGCAGCAATCAGAAGGCGGCGAAGTACCAGCGGCTCGACGTGCGGCTCGAGAAGACGCCGTTCGATCCCGCGGTTCCGTACTTCCTCGACGAAGAAGGAAGCGTCCACTCCGTTACCGGACCGAAGAAGCCGTAGCTTCGCGGAGCCAGGCAACCGTTTCGGCGATCCCGTCGCGCAGGGTGACGAACGGCGGCAGGCTGCCCGCGGTCCGCAGCTTCGTCGCGTCGAGGACGCTGCGCGCCTGTTCGCCCGGTTTGGCGGGACCATGCTCGGCGTCGCGGTCGAAGCCGGTCGGCTGGCGGAGCACGTCGTACAGCTCGTTGACCGACGTCTCCACTCCGGTGCCGACGTTGTAGATGCCCTCGAGGTCTTGTTCGGAAGCGAGCATGTTCGCGCGCACCAGGTCGTGCACGTAGACGTAGTCGCGGGTCTGTTTGCCGTCGCCGTTGATGCGCGGCGTCTGCCCTTCGAGCATGGCGCCGGCGAAGATGGCCACGACGCCCGCCTCTCCGTCTTTCCGCTGCCGCGGGCCGTAAACGTTGCCGTACCGGAGCGACACCGACTTGAGACCGTAGACGGTCTTGTAGAAGTAGAGGTACTGGTCGATTGCGAGCTTCGCGCAGCCGTAGGGCGAGACCGGGCGCGTCGGGTGATTCTCGTCCTGCGGCGCGTACTCCGGCTCGCCGTACGTGGCCCCGCCGCTGGAGGCGAAGATGATCTTCTTCACGCCTTCCTGGCGCATCGCTTCGAAGAGGCGGAGCGTAGCGACGATGTTCAGCTCGGCGTCGGCGGCGGGATCGGCGACTGAAACGCGCACGTCGATCTGCGCGGCGTGGTGGTTGACGATGTCGAAGTTCCGTCCGCGCAGCGCGTCGATCGTGGCGTGCTCGCGCAGATCGGCTGCGATCAGCTCTGCCTTCGGATTGACGTTCTCGCGGCGGCCGCTGCTGAGGTTGTCGACGACCGTGACCTCGTCGCCGCGCGCGACATAGGCGTCGGCGATGTGCGACGCGATGAACCCCGCACCGCCGGTGACGAGTACCTTCATTCGCGCGGCATTCTGTCAGATGGCCGAGACGGCAACGCTGGTCTCGTCCGCGACGGCGTGAAGCGTGATGGTCGTCGCGCGTCTCATCCAGCAGCCGGTGACGGTGTCCCGCTCGAACTGCTCGCGGACTTCCCGCCACGCACGGTCGCGTGAAAGGCGCAGATCAGCGCTGTTGTCCCACGCGCTGTTCCATGCCTCGCGATAGACGTGCTGTGCGGCTTCCGGAAGATTGATCCGGCAGTGGATCGGGAGTTGATCGATGCTTTCGTAGCGCATGGCACTGCCGATAAGAGCAAGTTACGTGCAATGTGAAGGCTTGCGGCCCATCACGCGGTCGTACGTCTCGAAGTCCGCCACGGCGGGATCGCCGTCGTTGTACGGCGGCTGCGGGTTGTACTGGATCTCGAGCTGGATGCACTTCGAGACCTGTGCGTCGCCGGTGAGGATTTCGGCGAGCTTGAGCGCTCCGTCGAGACTCGACGAGACGCCGCCGGTCGTGAAGCGGTTGCCACAGAGGACGTATCGCGGATAGCCGTTTGCGACGGTGACCTTTTTATAGCTCTGTAGTCTGTCAATGACGAGGCAGTGCGTCGTGGCGCGGTAGCCGTCGAGCAGCCCGGCTGCCGCGAGGACGACGGCGCCGGTGCAGACGGACGTCACCCACGTGGCTCCGCTCGCCTGCTGCTGGATGAACGCGCGGTAGCGCTCGTTCGTCAGGATTCCGGCGTCCAGTTGCTGCGTGCCGGGAACGAGCAGCACGTCGAGCTGCTCGCAGTCGTCGAACGAGTGGTTCGGCGTCAGGTAGAGGTTCTGGCCGCTCAGCACCGGATCGCATGTCTCCGCGATCAGGAGCATCTCCACGGACCCGCCGCTCCAGTACTCCGGAATCCGGCTGAGCACGTCCCACGGCGCCGCGACGTCGATGATGTCGACAGTCGGGTAGATCGGAATCCCGATGCGTAGCGTGCTCATTTCTTCTTCGCTCCTTCCATCTGCCGGATGTACTCGGCGATTGGCGCGGGGACGTTCTGCTTGAGCATGTCGATCGACTTGAACGTGATCCCCCCTTCGAAGCGCCACTCGTGCTGGGGACGGTAGATGCCGACGTCGTGGACGCGTGAGCCGACGACGAATCGGATGCACCCCCGGCGATAGTCGAAGGAGCGGCTGTTGCGGGTGTGGATCGCCGCGTCGATCCGGTACGCGCCGGCGACGAGGTCCAGCGACGGCACGATGAAGCGGACGCGCCCGTTTGCGTCGAGGTTTTCGGGCGCCAGTCCCTCGAGATCGGTGTTCGTCCCATAGACGCAGGTCCCGTCCGCGTGAAAGATCCCGACGCCGAAGACGAAGTCCTGCTGCGGCACCCGCACCTCGATATCCATCTCGATCACCACCGGCGTGCCGGCGCCGAGGGCGATGAGCTCGCGGCCTTCGAGGTCGGTGAGCGCGACGTGTTTGAGGACGACTTCGCCCGAGCCCCAGCGCTCTTCTTCGTCTTTCGGCGCAGGTGGGGCTTCCTCTTCTTTCTTCTCTTCCGGGATCGAGGGTTTGCCGCCGGCGACGACCTGCAGATAGTCGTCGACGACGCGCACCGGATCGCCGATGACGACCGCTTCGCCTTTGTCGAGCCACAGCGCGCGGTCGCAGAGGTTCCGCACCTGGTCGAGCTGGTGTGTCACGAAGATCAGTGTCACGCCACGGAACTTCATCTCCTGGATCTTCGCGACGCACTTTTGCGAGAACTCTTCGTCGCCGACCGAGAGCACTTCGTCGATCAGCAGCACGTCGGGATCGACGTGCACTGCGACCGCGAACCCGAGGCGCACGTACATGCCGGAGGAGTACGTCTTCACCGGCTGGTCGATGAACGGGCGGATGCCGGAGAACTCGACGATGCTGTCGAAGCGGCTCTCGATCTCGCGCTTGGTGAGGCCGAGCATGATGCCGTTGATGAAGATGTTCTCGCGGCCGGTGATCTCGGGATGGAAGCCGGCGCCGAGCTCGATCAGCGCAGCGATCCGGCCGTTGACGGCAACGCTTCCGTCGGTCGGTTTCAGGATCCCGCTGATGATCTTCAGCAGCGTCGATTTTCCGGAGCCGTTGCGGCCGATGATCCCGAACGCTTCTCCCTTGTGGATCGCGAAGGAGACGTCGCGCAGCGCCGGCACCATCGCTTCCGGCGCCAGCTTGAGGTCGCGCTTCAGCAGCGCGCTCTTGAGCGTCGCGAACTGCGACTTCCGGCCCCACATGCGATAGCTCTTCGAAACGTGCGAGGCGGAGATCGCGAAGTCGCTCATATCGCTTCCGCAAGCACGTCGCGCAGCCGCTCGAAGACCGTGAGGCCCGCGGCGACCGATAGAAATGCGTACGCGATCATGAGTAATGTGTCGGCGAGGCCGGGAAGGTGGCCGAAGAAGAGGATGTCCTGGAACGAGACGACGAACGGCGTCATCGGATTCAGGCGCAGGAGCGCGCGCAGAAAGCGCGAGTCGATCCGGTCGATGAGATAGATGATCGGCGTCAGGAAGAAGCCGAGCTGCATGAGGTTCGTGACGATGTCGCGGAGGTCGCGGAAGAGCACCGACGCCGAGGCGACGATGAGCGACACGCCGGCGACGAAGAAAGTCTGCAGGACGATGAGGAACGGAAAGAGGAAGATCGTCCAGCGGATCACGATGTCGCCGTGAAAGGCGTACGCGAGCGACGCCAGCAGCAGGATCGGCATCGCCAGGACGAAGTGGACGAGGTGCGACGCCACGACCACCAGCGGCAGCGCCTCCGCCGGGAACATCACCTTCTTGATGAGCCCCGCGTTCGATGAGACGGAGTTCGTCGCTTCGAGGACCGCGGCCGAGAAGAAGGTCCACGGCAGGATTCCGGCGAACAGAAAAAGGGGATACGGCCGGACCACGTTCGACGGGAAGAAGACCGTGAACGCGAGCGTGTAGACGCCGAGGAGGAGGAGCGGATTGGCCAGCGACCAGAAGTAGCCGAGGATCGAGCCGCGGTAGCGCGCCTTCAGATCGCGCGCGGTCAGCGCGGCGATGAGCTGCCGGTGACGGTACAGGAGCGCGAGGTCATTCATGGATCAGAGCGCAGTGGGGAGAGCGGAGAGCGGAGAAAGCCGGCTGTTTTTTCTCCGCTCTCCCCTCTCCGCTCTCCGCTCTGCCTTCTAGGCTTCATCCGTCACGATCAGCATCAGAGTCGTCGTCCCGATGACGAACTCCGACTTGTCCTGCAATTCCACGAGCTCGGTGATCTTCTTTCCATCGACGAGGGTGCCGTTCGTCGAGCCGAGGTCGCTCAGCAGATAGGTCGTATCCCGCACCTCGATCGCGGCATGCTGCCGCGAGGCCTCGGTGTCGTTGATCACGAAGTCTGCGTTCGAGCGTCCGATCGTGACGCGCGGCTTGTTGATCCGAAATACGTTGCCGGCGTCGCTTCCGTCGATGATGGCGAGCGAAAGGCGCTTTCCCTTCGGGAGCGCGGCCGGCTCCTGCTTGTCGGTCTCCGGCTGCGGCAGGGGGGACTGCGCCGTGCTCTCCTCGACCTTCGGCTTGGGCTTCGTGATGCTCGTCTGGTCGTGGCGCGAGGCGGTGGTGTCGTTCGGGTTATGGATCTCGAAGACCGTCGCGCACTTTGCGCATCTGATTTTCTTCGACGGCTTCCGCTCGAATCGGTCTTCGTCGTATTGATAGCGCGCGTGACAACTCGTGCACTCGATGATCACGGACGCTCGCGAACATAGCACAAACGAGGCATAGAATCCCCGCCTATGAAACGGCTCGTACTCGCTCTTTCGCTCGTCGCAATCGCCGCCTGCCAGAAGACCGAAACCACGCAGACAACGTCCTCAGCGGTGGAGACAAAACCAGGGCCGGAGATCGCCGCCGATACGCCGCAGCGGCTGGCACAACTGCCGCGGACGACGATCGACTACGACCGCTCGCTGCTGAACGCGAATGAGCAGCAGGTGGTCGCGAAGCTGATCGACGCCGCGAAGGCGTTCGACGAGATCTACTACCAGCAGGTCTCGGAGCAGAACCTGAAGATGCGCGACGACCTGGCGGCGAACGCGGGTAAGTCGGCCTTGAACCAGGCGGGCTACGACTACTTCGTCGTCAACAAGGGACCGTGGGACCGGTTGAAGGACGACGAGCCGTTCATCGGCCACAAGAAAAAGCCGGCCGGTGCCGCCTTCTATCCGGAGGACATGACCAAGGACGAGCTCGAGAAGTACGTGGCGGCGCATCCCGACCAGAAGGAGGCGATGCAGGGACTCTTCACGGTCATCCGCCGCGACGGCGCGAACCTGAAGGCGATCCCGTATTCGCAGCAGTACAAGGCGCAGCTCGACGTTGCGGCAAAGGCGATTCGCGACGCGGCGTCGCTGACCACCGACAACTCGCTCAAGACCTATCTCACCAAGCTCGCGGACGCGCTCGGCAAAGACAACTACCGCGACTCGGACATGGCGTGGATGGATCTCAACGGCGATCTCGAAGTCATCCTCGGGCCGTACGAGGTCTACGAGGACAACCTCTTCAACTACAAAGCGTCGTTCGAGTCGTTCATCAACGTCGTCGACAAGAACGAGAGCGCCAAGCTCACGGTCTACGCGCAGCACCTTCCCGACATGGAGAAGCACCTGCCGGAGCCGGAGCAGTACAAGAACACGACGCGCGGGACGTCGTCGCCGATCAAAGTCGTGCAGGAGCTTTACACCGCCGGCGACGCGCGCCGCGGCGTGCAGACCTCGGCATTCAATCTCCCGAACGACGAGTACGTCCGCGAGAAGAAGGGCTCCAAGAAGGTCCTCCTGAAGAACGTGATGGAGGCGAAGTTCAAGCAGAGCGGCTCGCCGGTCGCGCAGCGCGTGCTTGACCCATCGCTGACGAGCAAGGTTTCCTTCGACGCCTACTTCAGCCACACGCTCTTTCATGAGCTCTCGCACGGCCTCGGGCCGGGCTATCTGAAGCAGGCAAACGGCGAGCGGGTCGAGGTGCGCATCCCGCTGAAGAACCTCTACTCCGCGATCGAGGAGTGCAAGGCCGACGTTCTCGGACTCTGGAACATCCGCTACGCCATCGAGCAGAAGTGGCTCACGTCGTTCGACGAGCAGCAGCTCTACGTCACCTACGCCGGCCTGATGTTCCGCTCGATGCGTTTCGGCGTCGGCGAGGCGCACGGCCGCGGCACGGCGGTGCAGTGGAACTGGATCCGCGAAAAGGGCGGCGTCACGCCCGATGCGAACGGGAAGTACACCGTCGACGTCGCGAAGTTCCGCGACGCCGTGCAGTCGCTCGCCACCGAGCTGCTGACGATCGAAGCGACGGGCGACTTCAATCGCGCCAACACGCTGCTGACGAACTACGGCAAGTCGACGCCCGAGATGGAGAAGGTGATCGCCGGCCTGAAGGACATTCAGGTCGACATCACTCCCGTGTATCCGGCCGCGGGAGAGAAGTAAGCGTCAAGCCAACTTCGCGACGATCGTTTCCAGCTCCTCCACGCTCGGCATCACCGGCTCGACGAGATCGCCTTCGAACCACTTGTACTCGCCCTTCAGCAGCTTCGTGACGAGCTTGTACGCGGCGTCGTCGTGGTCCGTGAAGAGGTTGTGGAAGTTCGACTCGATCCGCATCCTGGCCTCGCGGCAGAAGACGTCGGCGAGGTCCAGTGCGTTCTTGTGATCGCCGCCCTTCTTCGCGAGCATCGTGGCGTAGCTGATCGACGCCGCCATCGCGAAGAGGTCGGTGCCGATGTCGACGATGCGGAAGAGCACCATCTGCTTCCGCTCCAGCTTCGCCTGGAACCGCATCATCGCGTGGAAGATCGAGCGCGACAGGTGCCGCGAGCTCCGCTCCACGAACGCCATGTGCGTCCCGAGCTTGCCGAACTGCGAGTACGACGGCTTGCGCGACCAGCCGAGGTAGCGCGACGGATACCAGGTCGCGTAGAAGGCGCCCGCCTTCGCCGCGGCGCTGAGCTTCTCGCCGGTCGGCGTCTCGGGGAGGAGGATCTTGTAGCCGCGCTTCATGTGCGGGTCGACCGCTTCGCGGGCGATGAAGAGGTGCTGAATCTCGCTCGTCCCTTCGAAGATGCGGTTGATGCGCATGTCGCGCATGATCCGCTCGACGGGATAACCCTTCTCGCCGCGCTCGCGGAGCGACTGCGCGGTCTCGTAACCGCGGCCCCCGCGGATCTGCACCAGGTGATCGACGCACTGCCACGCCACTTCGGTGTTGAACAGCTTGGCCATCGCGGCCTCGAGCCGCAGATCGACGTTTCCGCGGTCCGCGAGACCGCTCGTCAGCCACACGATCGACTCCATCGCAAACGTATGCGACGCCATCCAGGCGATCTTCGCCGCGACCGCCTCGTGCTTGCCGATCGGCAGGCCCCACTGCACCCGGTCACTCGCCCACTCGCGCGCGATCTCGAGCATCCGGCGTCCGCTGGCTGCACACCCCGCCGGAATCGTGAGGCGGCCGGTGTTGAGCGTGATGAGCGCCAGCTTCAGGCCGAGGCCTTCGCCCCAGAGGAGGTTCTCGTTCGGGACGTAGACGTCCTTGAAACGAAGGAGCGCATTGCCGATCCCGCGCAGCCCCATGAACTGGCAGCGGTGCGCGACCTCGAAGCCCGGGGTGTTCGTCTCGACGATGAACGCCGTGATCTGTTTCTTCTCTTTTCCGTTGACGATCTTCGGCGCCGTCCGCGCCATCACGACGATGATCTCGGCCTTCGTGCCGTTCGTACACCACAGCTTCTCGCCGTTGATGATCCAACCCTTGCCGTCGGGAGTCGGCGTCGCGGTGGTCTCCATCTTCGCCGGGTCCGATCCGACGCCCGGCTCCGTCAGCGCGAACGCCGAGACGGCGCCCTTCGCGAGGCGCGGGAGGTATTTCTTCTTCTGCTCCGGAGTGCCGAACAGCTTCAGCGGCTGCGGGACGCCGATCGACTGGTGGGCCGACAGCCACGCCACGGACGACCCGCACCACGTCGCGACGAGGCCGATCGCTCGGTTGTAGTTCGTCGCGGAGAATCCGAGCCCGCCGTACTCCTTCGGAATCTTCATTCCCCAGGCGCCGAGCTGATTGAAGCCGTCGAAGAGGTCGTAGTCGTACTCGCCCTGCGCGTCGATCTTGTCGGCATCGACGTTCTCGGCGAGGAAGCGCTCCATCCTCTTCAGGAACTCATCGGCTTCCTTCTTGTCGGACTCGGGCTGTTCGGGGAAGGGGTGAATGAGGTCGAGATTCAGTTTTCCGAGGAACAGGTCACCGACGAAAGACGGCTTTTCCCATTCGGTCTCGCGGGAAGCCTCGGCGACTTCCATCGCCTCGACGGCACCTTGTGTCTTGACTTCGGCCATGGTGGGCAACTCCTAGCCAATCGAGTATGAATGAACGCTCATTCAGTTGTCAATTCTGCAATCGCAGGGCCAGCCAGAGTAATGTCACGTCTCGTGCAGTACCGGCATCTAAGGAAGCGATGATCATGAAAACAAACCAGCTCGTCGTGCGGGACGAGGAAGTCCTGATGACCGACCGCGAGATCCTGACGAATCCTCGCCCCACGGTCGACCGGGAGCAATTACAGCACCACCTTCGCGAAGCGCTCCGCCTCCTCCACGTCGACATGGAAAACGAGAACATCGTCGACACCCCGCGCCGCTGGGCCGACTCGCTCGTCGCCATGACCAGCGGCTACGACTACACCGACGTGAAGAAGCTGACGACGCTCTTCCGCAAGGCGTGCAGCACCGCGGACGAAGCGTGCCAGAACCTCGTCGTGATCGGCGGGACATACAAGACCCTTTGCGCGCATCACATCCTGCCGTTCTTCGGGCAGTTCATCATCGGCTACATCCCCGAGCGGATGATCATCGGCGCGTCGAAGATCCCGCGCATCGTGGAGGTCCACATGCGGCGCCTGCAGTCCCAGGAGCACCTCGCGCACGACGTGGCGGATACCATCGAGCGGATCCTCGAGCCGGTCGGCCTGGCCGTCTGGATGGGGGGCGTCCACATGTGCATGGTGATGCGCGGCGTGGAGCAGGAGTCGTCGTTCATGGAGTCGAACGTCCTCCGCGGCTCCTTCCTCGCCGACGAGCGGACGCGCGACGAGTTCATGTCGATCGTGAACCGCCGCGGACAGAAAAGCTAAGCGACCGGGCGGAAGCGCTGCGCCGCCATCGAGCGGACGCGCGCGATGTCCTCGGCGCGCGACCTCGAGAGCGGTACCGTCGCGCGCAAGGCGTCGATGATCGCCTCGGTCGACGGCGCCTGTTTCCGCTGCAGCGATCGATAGAGCGACGAGATCACCGCCTGCTCGATCTCGGCGCCGCTGAAGCCCTCCGACGCATCGGCCAGCTTTGCGACGTCGAAAACCGCCGGGTCGAGCTTCCGCAGGCGGAGGTGGATCGCGAAGATCTTCATCCGCTCCTCGCGCACCGGCAGGTCGACGAAGAAGATCTCGTCGAATCGCCCCTTGCGCAACAATTCGGGAGGGAGCCGCATCAGGTCGTTCGCGGCGCCGACGACGAAAACCTCGTCCTTCTTCTCCTGCAGCCACGTCAGGAAGGACCCGAACAGGCGTTGGGAGACGCCGCCGTCCGCGTCCGCGCTCGTCGTCTGCGCAAACGCCTTCTCGATCTCGTCGATCCAGAGAACGACGGGCGCCATCGCCTCGGCCAGCGCCGCCGCGCGGCGGAAGTTCTTCTCCGACTCTCCGACGTACTTGTCGTAGAGCCGTCCCGCGTCGAGCTTGAGGAGCGGCAGACCCCATTCGCGAGCGACGTACTTTGCGGCGAGCGACTTTCCGCAGCCCTGCACGCCGACGAACAGAACGCCCTTCGGCGCTGAGAGGTTCATCGCACGCGCTTCGGCGGTGAATCCGACGCGCGCACTTTCCAGCCACTCCTTCAATGACGCGAAGCCGCCCAGCTCGAAGCGGTTCTCGTCGAGCGGATAGAACTCCAGCAGGCCGCCGCGCGCGATGATCTCGCCCTTGCATTTGATGACCGTCTGGACGTCGGCGCCGGTCAGCGTGCCGTCCGCGACGATCGCCTGCGCGATGACCTGCCGCGCCTGATTGAGCGTCAACCCCGTGAGCGCGTGGACGAGCCGCTGCGCCTCTTCGCGGCTCAGCTCCACCCGGACCCGCTGCCGCAGGCCGACTGAATCGATGACCGTCCGCACGACCCCGCGCAGCTCTTCGTGATCGGGAAGCTCCAATCGGAATCGGACGGCGAGCGACTCGATGTCACGCGCCAGCTCCAGCGGATCGCCGGTCATCACGATCGCGGAGCGGGTCGAGGTCAGCCGCTGCGCCAGCTCGCGCAGGCTCCGCTCCGCATTCGGCGACGTGAGATGCGGCGCGAGATCCTTGAAGAGATAGATCGCGTCGGAGTCGTGAGCTTGTTCAATGTGGCGGAGCGCTGAGAGCGCGTCCTCCGTCCGTTCGATCTTCGCGCCGTGCAGGCGATTGAATCCGCTCGTGACCGACCACTCGAACATCGGCAGGCGCAGTTCGGTGGCGATTTCGGCGAGCAGCGCCCGCGCCCGCTCCTCCTCGACCGTCTCGATCGCGATCAGCGGATGGAAAGAGAGGATGAGGCTCTTGAGGTCGTGCGCGGATGTCCTGTGCGACATGCGTCGCTGTGCAGTTTATCCCGCGCGTTCAACGCGAAAGCGGCGTGCCGGAAAGGCACGCCGCCGGTCAAAGAGGGGAAGATGGTTACTGCTTGTTGTGGCGCTGCGAACGCCAGGTGTCGATCTGCGCGCGTTGCTCGGGGGTGAGCACCGTGCTGTAGATCTTGTCGCGCGTCGCCTTCTGGGCGGCGCGGAGCTGCTGATGCATCGACTTCAATTCGGCCTTCACGCTCTCGACGTTCGGATCGTTGTTCTCGCGAAGCGTCCGGAGCTCGTGCCGCTTGGCGCGGAACTGCTCGAAGAGCGCCTTGTTGGCTTGCCGGTCCGCCTGACGAATGTCCTTGACCTGCTGCTTCTGGACGTCGGTGAGACCGAGCTTCTCGGAGAACTTCGACATCCTGTGATGACGGTGGCCGAAGTGCTCATTCTGGGCAAATGCGACCGGGGTCGTCATCGCCGCGACCACTACCACTGCGGTGATGAACTTTTTCATCGTTGTTTATCCTTTCGTGACGGTATACGCCGCCTGTTTTGAAACGTTGAATAAGTTTGCGTCGTAGGTTCGAGGGGCATGACCAAGAAAAAAGCGTTCGAAGAGATCAAGGTGTTCGTCCTGATGCTGCTCGTCGTGAGCTCGCTCCGTTCGGCACTCGCCGACTGGAACGATGTGCCGACCGGTTCCATGAAGCCGACCATTCAGGAGGGGGACCGAGTCGTCGTCAACAAACTGGCGTACGACCTCAAGGTTCCGTTTACGACCATCGAGGTTGCGAAGTGGGCCGACCCGCAGCGCGGCGACATCGTGGTCCTCTTCTCGCCGGTCGACGGCACGCGGCTCGTGAAGCGCGTCATCGCGCTCCCGGGCGACCAGGTCAGTGCGATCGAGAACCAGCTCTACGTCAACGGCAAGAAGATGCCGACCACGCAGCCCACCGGGCCGTTCAACGACGACGAACAGGGCGTCACTTTCGTCGCGGACGAAACGCTCGCCGGCAGGACGCACAAGGTGATGTACACGCCGCAGGTGCCGGCGCTCCGCTCCTTCGGACCGATCGTCGTGCCGCCCGGCAAGTATTTCGTCATGGGCGACAACCGGGACAACAGCAACGACAGCCGCTTCATCGGGTTCATCAACCGGCAGCAGATCGTCGGAAGGGCGCTGGCAGTCGCCTTTTCGATCGATAAGACCCGTCACTGGAAGCCGCGCTTCAATCGTTTTTTCACCAAGCTCAACTAGCGATTCACGGCACGATCGTTGCGATTTAGCCCCGCAGGTGCGGTGATGAAAATCGAACGGCTGCTATGGATCGCGGTAGTAGTGGGAACGGTTGCCTGTCATGGCAATGACAGCAAGGCCGTGCGGAAGGACCAGCAGTACGACGTCGTGCAGGAGGGGCAGGCGAGCGGCGTCACCTCGACGATCAACGCTCCCGGCGAGCCAGCCGCCGCCGCGACGGCTCCCATCACGGCAACGGGCGCCGATACGACGACCGCCTTCAACTCGACCCCCGGCGTGATGTCGACCGTCGGAGCGCCCGCCGGCAGCGTCGCCGGTACGCTCCCTCCCCCGATGCCCGGTGGCGGCGGTTCCGTCGCCGTACCGGTACCGCGGAGCACCGCGACGCCGGCCCCGGCGCCGCAGCCGATGACCTCTTCGTCGACCATGAGCACACCAACTGCTGCGCCTGTGCCGGTCCCGCGGCCGCGACGTCAGCCTCCGGCGCCCCATTCGGAGCCGGCGCCAGCATGGCCTGCGACGACGACGACCGAACAGGCCCCGCCGCCGACGGATACGAGCACCACGACGTCTACTCAGCCACCGCCGGAAACGAAGACCGATACGACGAAGACCGACACGACGTCGACGGAAGCACCACCGCCGCCGCCTCCTCCTCCGCCGAGCGTCTAACGAATCTGCGCTCGCGCGGTGCGGTCGCCGATGTCGTTCGGAGGCACCGTCGGATCGACGCAGCGCCGCACGGCGTGCACGACATCTCCGTCGCTCATCGGCTTCCGGAGCACCGACGCCACGCCGTCGCGTACGTTCGCGAGCGCCGCCTCGGGTAGCGCAGTCATCACGACCAGCTTCTTCAGCGTCTCCGGCTTGTCGCGCCCGAGGATGGCGAGGAGCGTCGCGCCGTGCATGTAGGGCATTTGGAGGTCGAGCAGGATGGCGGCGTAATCGTGGCCTTCAATCCGATCGAGTGCGTCGCGACCGTCGCTCGCGGTCTCGATGCGGAAGCCGGCGCGTTCGAGGACGAGTCCGCAGAGGCGCGTGATCGCCGGATCGTCGTCGACGACGAGTACCGTCGGAGCGCCTGCCTCCTTGGCGATTCGCGAGCTGAGTCGCTGCAGCAAATCAGTTTTGGTCAACATGGGCGTCCCTCTCGAACGCTGCCGAAGCAAGAGCCGGCCCATGTCAACTCCCTCGGATAGAATGCGGCGCTCTTATGGCCAGGGTGACGTTCCAGTCATTGATTTTGGCGCTCCAGCGCTTCTGGGCCGAGCGCGGCTGCATGATCGAGACGCCGCTCGACGTCGAGGTTGGCGCCGGCACCATGCATCCCGCAACCTTCCTGCGCGTCCTCGGGCCTGAACCGTGGAACGTCGGCTACGTGCAGCCGTCCCGGCGTCCCGCCGACGGCCGCTACGGCGACAACCCCTTTCGGCTCGGCAAGCACTACCAGTTTCAAGTGATCCTCAAGCCGTCGCCGCTCGACGTTCAGGAGCTCTATCTCGATTCGCTACGCGCCATCGGACTCGATCTGACGCGCCACGACATCCGCTTCGAAGAGGACAACTGGGAGTCCCCGACCCTCGGCGCCTGGGGCGTCGGCTGGCAAATCCTCCTCGACGGAATGGAGATCACGCAGTTCACCTACTTCCAGCAGGCGGGCGGCATCGACCTCGCGCCGATCTCCGCGGAGATCACCTACGGTCTGGAACGCCTGACGATGTTCCTCTCGCGCCAGCCCTCCGTGTACGACATCGAGTGGGGCGGCGGATTCGGATACGGCCCGGTGCGGAAGCAGGACGAGTACGAGTTCTCGAAGTTCTACTTCGAGACCGCCGACATCGACATGCACTGGAAGCTGCTCGACATGTACGAGGGCGAGGCGCGGCGGTGCCTCGACGCGAAACTGGTCCTTCCCGGCTACGACTGGACGCTCAAGTGCTCCCACGTCTTTAACACGCTCGACGCCCGCGGCGCGATCTCCGTCACGGAGCGCGTCGCCGTGATCAAACGCGTCCGGGACCTCGCCGTCCGTTGTGCGCAGCAGTACCTCGAGTCGCGAGAAGCGCTCGGATTCCCGCTCCTGCAGGTCGCGCATGGCTGAGTACTTCTTCGAGCTGCTGACCGAGGAGATCCCCGCGTGGATGCATGACGCGGCGCAGAACACTCTGCGCGAGAAGCTTGCGCCGTTCGGCGGGAAGGCGACGGTCACGACCACGCCGCGCCGGATCATCTTTTTCCTCGCCGATCTCGAGGAGCGGGAGGCCGATCGCGTCCAGGATTTCAAAGGACCTCCCCGGAAGGCGGCTTACGACGCGAGCGGCAATCCGACCCAGGCGCTCAACGGATTCCTGAAGAAGAACAACGCGTCGGTCGATGATCTCATCGACGGCGGCGACTACGTCCTCGTGCGCCGGAACATCACCGGCCGCGGTACGGACGAAATCCTGCGCGAGCGCGTGCCCGAGATCCTCGAGTCGCTGCGCTGGCCGAAGATGATGCGGTGGGGGAGAGGCGAGTACTCGTACATCCGGCCGATCCATTCGATCGTCTCGGTCTACGAAGGGAAGCCGCTGCCGATCACGATCTTCGGCATCGCTTCCGGGATGACCACCGTCGGGCACCGCACCCTCGCTCCGCAGAAAATCGAGGTGCATTCGTACAACGAATACGTGCACAAGCTCGAAGCGGGGCGAGTGATCGTCGACGTCACGCGGCGGCGCCACGTCATGGCGGAGCGCGCCCGCATCCTCGCAAACCAGGCCGGCGGCACGCCCGCCATGGACGCCTCGATCTGGTCGCAGTGGCAGTACCTCACCGAGTATCCGGGGCTGGTGCGCGCCGAGTTCCGCCGCGAGTACCTCGCGCTGCCGGAAGAGGTGCTCGTCACCGTGATGCGCGTGCACCAGAAGCAGCTCCCGATTCGCGATGCGCACAACCACCTGACGAACTCCTTCCTCGCGGTGCTCGACAACGAAGGCGATCCGGACGGCAACGCGGCATACGGCAACTCGTTCGTGACGAACGCACGTTTCGCCGACGCGCAGTTCTTCTACGAGACCGACCGGAAACGCCCGCTCGAATCGCGGCTCGAACAGCTCGAGCACCTGCAGTTTCAGGAAAAGCTCGGCAACTACCGGCAGAAGAGCGAGCGCATCGTCGAGATCGCCCGCGCCCTCGGCGCCGATGAAGCGACGCTGACCGCCGCACGTCTCGCGAAGACCGACCTCGTCACCGAGATGGTCAAGGAGTTCACCGACCTCCAGGGAAAGATCGGCGGCATCTACGCGCGCGACGAGAAGTACCCCGACGAAGTCTGGCAGGCCATTTACGACCACTACCTGCCGGTCAACGTCGAAGACCCCCTCCCGCGCACGGCGTCCGGCGCGCTCGTGGCGCTCGCGGACAAGATCGACACCGTCGCCGGCTTCTTCTCCATCGGCGTGCGTCCGACCGGCTCGAAGGACCCGTTTGCGCTTCGCCGCGCCGCGCAGGGTGTCGTGCAGATCCTCCTGAATCGCGACAAGCGCCAGGTGCGCGTGCGGATCAGCGAGCTGTTCGACGTCGCGCTCCGCATCCACAACGCGCCGCAGGTGAAGGGCGATCTCGAGGCCTTCTTCGCGGAGCGCGTGCAGACGATTCTAGAGACCTCGGCGTACGGCTTCGCCTACGACGAGATTCAAGCCGCGATGAGCGCCGGCTGGGCCGGATACCTCCCCGATCTGGTCGACCGGATCGAGGCGGTGAGGGCGGTCCGCAACGATTCCGACTTCCTCTCGATTCTCGACTCGGCGAAGCGCATCGCCAACATCACGGAGGGACACTCGGCGACGGACGTCGATCCCGCGAAGCTCGAGAACGACGTCGAGAAACGGCTGAATGACCTCGCCGGCGTTGTCGCCCAGCAGGTCGACGAGTTGATCGCCGGCCGGCATTACCGCGACGCGCTCCGTTCGTTCGCCGCCATGGCGCCGGAGCTGGAGCGCTTCTTCAAGGACGTCATGGTGATGGTCGACGACGAGGCGGTACGAACGAACCGGATGTCGCTGCTCCGGAAGATCGGCAGCTCGGTCGAGAAGATCGCGGACGTCACGAAGATCGTCGTGGCGCGCCGCGACTACCGCCCGTGAGAAGAGCGGCACTCGCAGTCGTCGTCTTCGCCGTCTGCGCGTGCAGCCCGACGCCGCAACCCGCCGCTCGTGCTGTGGCCAAGCCTCCTTCACGACCGAATCTCGCCGCGATGCCGGCAGGGGCGTCCGTCGTTTCACGGACCGCGGAGCTCGACCTCGAGCACAGCGCCGTCCGCCTGATCGACACCAGCAACGGAACCGGCTGGGTGACGCCGGCCGACGACCCGGCGCAGTCGGTCGTCCTGTCGCTGCCGGCGCGCGCGCGCATCGATCGCGCCGGCCTCGTCACCAGCAAGGCGTCCTCCGCCGCGCGCGACGTGCGGATCGACTTCTCGCTCGATGGCGTGAGCTTCACCCGAAGCGTCGAATTGCACGCGAAAGAGGGCGACGAGCCGCAGGACGTACCGGTGACGCCTCCCGTCGAGGCGCAGTACGTCCGTCTATCGACGTTGAACGCCCACTCGCCGCACATCCTCGTGCGCGAGGCGATCGTCAACGGAACATTGCTGGCGCCGCCGGCGGCCGGCGCGATCGATGGCTGCTGGTCGGTCAACGGACAGCCGGCGACGTTTCACTCCGACTACGCCACCGTCTTCGGCTACGCCGGCGGTACGAACGACATGAAGCTCGATGGCGGCAGCGATGGCCGCTTCTACCGCTTCGTCTGGACGCGGGACAAACAGTATGGGCTCGCCGCCATCAGCGTCACGCCGGACGGCAAGCACCTGGCCGCGATCGTCTGGTACGAACAGGCAATCGACATCGACCAGTTCTATGCCGACGACTGGCTCGGAGATCGCGCCGCCTGCTCCACGGACCGCGAAGTCGACGTGTTCTCGACCTACCTCCAGCGATTCGGCTACTTCCCGCTCTACGCGCTCCGGTTCTCGGACGACGGGACGCTCGACGAAGTCGCCAGCTCTCCCGAGCTCGCGCGCGTCACGAAGCTGATCGTCGCCAACCCGCAGATGCAGGTACGTTTTGTCGCCCACGAGCTGACCCGCCCCTCGGCCCAGGAAGACCTGGTCGTCGCTCAGAAAAAGGCCGCCACGCTGCGCGACGCCCTGTCGCGCCGCGGCGTTCCGGTCACGAAGATCGGCTTCATCGCCCTCGGCCAGGAGCATCCCCGCCGGGAAGGGACGACTCTGTTGGTCCGGGCGATGTACAGCAGCGTCGACCTGGAACTTCGGCGATAATCGCGCCCGCCATGACGCAGCGGACGGACGGCAAATTCGTTTACTACTTCGGCGACGGCCACGCGGAAGGCAACGCCAAGATGAAAGAGATTCTCGGCGGCAAAGGCGCGGGCCTCGCCGAGATGACGAACATCGGCGTCCCCGTTCCTCCCGGATTCACAATTTCGACCGAAGTTTGTACATATTTTAATGAACACGATAAATCGTATCCGCCGGAGCTGAAGGCGGCGGTTGCCGAGAACCTCGCGCGCGTCGAGAAATCGGTCGGCCGGAAGTTCGGCGACGCGAAACAGCCGCTCCTCGTCTCGGTCCGCAGCGGCGCACGCGCCTCGATGCCCGGGATGATGGACACGATCCTCAACCTCGGCATCAACGACACCACCGTCGAAGGGGTCTCGAAGCTCGCCGACGAACGTTTCGCATTCGACTCGTACCGCCGCTTCATCCAGATGTACTCCGACGTCGTCCTCGGCATCGACCGCGAGCATTTCGAGCATGAGCTCTTCGCGATGCGCGACGCCGTCGGCGCCGACAGCGACGCGAAGATCCCCGCGAAAAATCTGCGCGAGCTGGTCGACAAGTACAAAGCCATCGTGCGCGAGAAGCTCGGCCACGACTTCCCGCAGGACGTCAACGAGCAGCTCTGGGGCGCCATCGGCGCCGTCTTCGATTCGTGGAACAACCAGCGCGCGATCACCTATCGCAAGCTGAACCAGATCCCCGACGACTGGGGCACCGCCGTCAACGTGCAGTCGATGGTCTTCGGCAACATGGGCGACGACTGCGCCACCGGCGTGGCGTTCACGCGCAACCCCTCCAACGGCGAGAAGCGCTTCTTCGGCGAGTACCTCGCGAATGCCCAGGGCGAAGACGTCGTCGCCGGCATCCGCACGCCGCTGCCGATCTCCGGCGATGCGAATTCGCTCGAGGCGACGATGCCGGATGTCTACGCCCAGCTCGTCGATGTGTACAAGAAGCTCGAGTCGCACTACCGCGACATGCAGGACATCGAGTTCACGATTCAGTCGAGCAAGCTGTACCTGCTGCAGACGCGCACCGGAAAGCGGACTGGATTCGCGGCCGTGAAGATCGCGTGTGACATGGTCGACGAAGGCCTCATCAATCACACCGAGGCGGTGAGCCGCGTCGAAGCGAGCCAGATCGTCCAGTTGCTGGCGCCCGTCTTCGACGCGCAGGAAAAGCAGAAGGCGCTCAACGGCGGCCGTGCCCTCGGCCGCGGTCTGCCTGCCGGACCGGGCGCCGCGACGGGACGCATCGCATTCAACGCCGAGCACGCGATCCAGATGGCGAAGAGCGATCCGGTGATCCTGGTCCGCGTCGAGACCTCACCCGAAGACATCGCGGGGATGCACAGCGCCACCGGAATCCTGACGACCCGCGGCGGTCTCACGTCGCACGCGGCGGTCGTCGCCCGCGGCATGGGGCGGCCGTGCATCGTCGGCGCGGGAATGCTGCGCGTCGACTACTCGCGCGGCGAGCTGCGGAGCGAAGGCCACGAGCCGCTCGAAGAGGGCGACTGGCTCTCGATCGACGGCACGTCCGGCGAGATCATCGCCGGCAAGCTCGCGACGAAGCCGAGCGAAGTGATCCAGGTGCTCATCGACGGCTCGATGAAGCCCGAGGATTCGGAGACGTTCCGGAACTTCGACCGCCTCCTGAAGTGGGCGGACGAGATCCGCACCATGGGAGTCCGGACGAACGCCGACACGCCGAACGATGCGCGCGTCGCGCGCCTCTTCGGAGCGGCCGGCATCGGCCTCTGCCGCACCGAGCACATGTTCTTCGCGGAAGAGCGGATCCTCCGCGTGCGCGAGATGATCCTCGCGCGGAATGAAGCGGGCCGCCGCAAGGCGCTCGAAGAGCTCCTCCCGTACCAGAAGGCCGATTTCGAAGGAATCTTCCGCGAGCTCGCGGGACTGCCGGTCACGATCCGGCTGCTCGATCCGCCGCTGCATGAGTTCCTGCCGCACACCGAAGCGCAGATCTCCGCCGTCGCGCGCGACATGGAGTGGGGCTTCATCGAGCTCCGCGCGAAAGTGAATCAGCTCCACGAGACGAACCCGATGCTCGGCCACCGCGGCTGCCGCCTCGGCATCACCTTCCCCGAAATCTACGAGATGCAGGTCCGTGCGATCTACGAGGCGGCGTGCACCGTGAAGAAGGAAGGGATCGACGCCAAACCCGAAGTCATGATCCCGCTCGTCGGCACCGTGAAAGAGTTGCAGCTCACCGGCGAGATGGTGCGCCGCGTCGCCGCCGAGGTCATCGCGGAGCGCGGCGTCGAAGTGCCGGTGATCGTCGGCACCATGATCGAGATCCCACGCGCCGCCCTCATCGCCGACAAACTCGGCGAAGTCGCGGAGTTTTTTTCCTTCGGCACCAACGACCTCACGCAGATGACGTTCGGCTACTCCCGCGACGACGCCGGCACGTTCCTCCCGGAGTACGTCGACAAGAAGATCCTCCCGAAAGACCCGTTCGAGTCGATCGACACCGAAGGCGTCGGCCAGCTCGTCCGCCTCGGCACCGAGCGTGGCCGGAGCGCGAACGACAAGCTGAAAGTCGGCGTCTGCGGCGAGCACGGCGGC